>JASLEL010000314.1 GCA_030151145.1 Aquirhabdus sp.
AATCTTTCAGGTGCACTGGTTGACCTGACTGAGACTTCTTTTGTAGACAGCACCACGCTGGGCGTACTGGCGAAGCTGGGTCTGCGCATGCGTAGCGAGCGCAATATCCAGCCGGTCATGCTCTCGACCAACCCCGACATCACGACGCTGGTCAACAGCATGGGCTTGGGTCAGGTATATGTGGTGATGAACTGCGAAAGCTCTTCGACCTGCTCCTGTACCCTGCCTGAAGAACAGCCCGAAGCCCACGACATGCTGGAAACGGTCCTTGAGGCCCATCAGTCACTGATGAATCTGAACGACAATAACAAAGCCATGTTTGAGCCGCTGGTCCATCAGCTCGAAAACGAACATCGCCAATATCAGCAGCAAGCCTGTCAAGATTCTGCCCGTCCCTCCTTCTTGCAATACCACTGATTCTTCTCGCGCCCCTCAAGATCCTTCAGTCTGCCGAATGCTGCACGCGTGTCCCTGACTCTGACACGCGCGAAGAGCCCGGCAGGTCATAAGGACCTCCAAGCTTGGCCATGGAGTGGCAATCATGCTGACGTTACTGTCTGAAATCTTTAAAGATGTGACCTTAGATCTATCCAATCCCAATATCTATACCCTGCTCGAAGCCGATTTCTCCGATACCAGTTTTGGCTATCGCTGCTTCGACCAAGCGCCGTATGACAATGATCGGCCAGAACTGGGTTGGACATTGACTCAAGTTGCTACAGACATCGAAGCGCAGTGGTATCCTGAGCTTTCAGCAGAGAACAATCTATAAGTCCGCCAAGATGCCCTGCATGCGCTGCACCATCACCAGAAGATGATCAACCGTTATCCGGACTGGCGCGATATCCCGTTTGAATATCTGGAAGCAGGTTCAGTGGGTTTCTTTTTTCTGGCACCCGAAGCCTATCGCTTCTATAGTCCAGCCATACTGAACTGTTTTTATAAAGATCCCAACAGAGTCAGGGAGTCACTCTCCTATTCTTCATGGTCTTATCCGTTCCTACATCCAAACCTATATACAAATAAAGATAGCTTTCGGCTGGATATTTTTAGCGATATTGAGCTTGAGTTCATCGGGCTTTTCATAAGATTTGCCAAACCCGCCGAATACGCTCAATAAACATCATCTTTGCCGCCATGCCACCTGCACACCAGCCCTCCGCAGCAGCTGTCTGACGGCATATGCCGGTCATCATCACCGTCTATGCTAAGATCATGATCGTGCCACATCGTGCACCACGGTCATGGATTCAGGAGTCGCAGCATGAGCCTCGCCCCGCAGATCAGCGCCATCCAGATGAATGCTCAGGATCAGATCGACGACAATCTGACCACAGCAGACCAACTCCTCCAGCAAGCCGCAGCTGCAGGCAGTGTGCTTGCCGTACTGCCGGAAAACTTCGCCTGCTTTGCCCCCGGACAGCAGCGCCACACCGCCGAGCGCTTCGATGAGATCATCCAGACCGTAGGCCGCATGGCCCAAAAATACAATCTCTGGCTCGTGGCAGGCTCTGTACCTTGCGCCTATCGCCCGGACGGCAGCCTGATCAAAGATGGACGCGTGCGCTCAGCCAGCCTGCTCATCGATCCCAGTGGGCAGATCGCAGCACGCTACGACAAGATTCACCTGTTCGACGTCAAAGTCGGCGACGGCATCGGTCAGTATCAGGAGTCGGCCACCTTTGAGCCCGGCGACCGACTCGTCACGGCCAAGACGCCATTTGGTCACTTGGGTCTTATGGTCTGCTATGACCTGCGCTTTCCCGAGCAAGCCATCGCCCTGCGCAAGTCTGGGGCCGACATCCTCACCGCACCATCCGCCTTTACCCATGTCACAGGCCGCGCCCACTGGCAGATCCTTCTGCAGGCACGCGCCATCGACAGTCAATGCCTCGTGATCGGCGCAGGTCAAGGCGGCTGGCACGGGACACGCCAGACTTGGGGGCACAGCGCGATCGTCGATGGCTGGGGCGAGGTGTTAGCCTCCGCTCAGCATGAGCATGCGGGCGTGATCACAGCAAGCGGTGATCTGACCAGTCTGGCGGCGCGACGTGCGGCCATGCCGCTCATGGAGCATCGGCACGGTGCGATCGTCCAGAATCAAACCTGACCGTAAAAAAACGCCTAAGCACCAGACTTACCGCGCACACCGCATCAGGACAAATCCGCCTGACTATAGGCCAATCTGCTTCATAAAGGACGCATTGTCCCAAAACAGATATTCCTCATCCATCTTGCCGTTTTTCCAGTGACCCATCGTCACCATGCTCAGTTTAAAGGGCTTGCCAGTCGGTGCGATGGTCTTGCCACCGCCGATCGGCATCGGCTGACTAAAAGTCCCCTCCATCACCCTGATCACGCTGGTCCACTCGCCCGAGCCCGATGCGATCCGCACCGGGTGGGTCTTGATCTTGGTATCTGGCGCAAAGACAAACTGCTGCTTCAGCTCAGCAATATGGTCCGGAATGCCGGTTGTGGTATGCCCATCCGGATAATGCACCATGATATTATCCGCATGACTCTCTTGCAGACGATCCCACTTCTGGTTGCTGTATACATCAAAATCCAGCGTATCAAACTTCAAGAGCTCTGCCTGTCCAAGGCGTTCAGCCTGCTGATAGCGAGCCAGCGCGCGGGCAGTATCGTTGGCATAGGTACTTTGGGCCATCGCGCTGGTCATCACGATCACACCCACAGCCAGCAGGGGAAGTCTGGATATCTCACGAAAACGAAGCGTCATCAGCATATACATATCCTCAAAAGATCATTGTCTGTCCGGCGAAATGCCTCACAGCACACACCGCAGCATAGCCGGCACATCCCGCTGCCATAAGTCGCCATTTGCCACATTCACTCTGGCGGAAAACTTCATAATCCCAGCAAATCCGCTTGCCTGACTGTCCATGCCCTCGTAAACTGGAGGTTTTCGCGGTTGCATTTCAGCGCTCGGTTGACGGGCCGCAGTGCGAGGCCAAGGTCCTGATCGCGTGTCTGTCCTGCTCATAGTAGATAGTAGACGATGATCCACATACTCCGAATCAGCACCGCTTTATGAAAACAGGCTAAAATCAAGGTAGAATCAGACCGTTATTTTGCTGCAACCACGTTGAATTCATTTTTTATATATCGCCGAGACATTCACACATGACGGGTCAGTCCTCTCACGATTCCTCCATTCAGGCGCAGGCCTCTGAGCGCCACATCCCTGCCGACTCAGTCGGCATCGTGATGCCGCGTATGGAGTCGTTTGAAGAACCGCTGTCTCTTGAGACCGGTCGCATCCTGCCGCGCTTTGATCTCATGATCGAAAGCTACGGGGAGCTAAACGCCGACGCCTCCAATGCCATCCTGATCTGTCATGCGCTGTCGGGCCACCATCACGCGGCGGGCTTTCATGCCGGTGACAGCAAACCGGGCTGGTGGGATAGCTGCATTGGTCCGGGCAAAGCCATCGACACCAATCTCTTTTACGTCGTCGCACTCAACAACATCGGCGGCTGCAACGGCTCGACCGGCCCAACCAGCCCCAATCCAGAGAATGACAACAAACCCTATGGCCCTGATTTCCCGCTGGTCACGGTGCGCGACTGGGTCAATGTACAGGCAAGGCTTGCCGATCGGCTCGGCATCGCCGTCTGGCATGCGGTCGTCGGCGGCTCGCTGGGTGGCATGCAGGCGCTGCAATGGTCTGTGGACTATCCACAGCGCCTGAAAAACTGCGCCATCATCGCCAGCACCCCCAAACTCTCAGCACAGAACATCGCCTTTAACGAAGTCGCCCGTCAGTCCATCCTGTCTGACCCGGATTTCCATGGCGGCCGGTATCTGGAGAATCAAACCTCACCCAAACGAGGTCTGATCCTCGCCCGCATGGTCGGTCATATCACCTACCTGTCCGAAGATGCCATGAAGCAGAAATTCGGCCGCGACCTCAAGTCCGGCAGCTTCCTCTATGGCTATGATGTCGAGTTTCAAGTCGAGAGCTATCTACGCTATCAGGGTGAGCAGTTCAGCCGTAACTTTGACGCCAACACCTACCTGATCATGACCAAGGCGCTGGATTATTTTGATCCAGCACGCGACTACGATGGCCTACTGTCGCGGGCACTGGCCGACGCCACCTGCCGTTTCCTTATCGTCTCCTTTACCACCGACTGGCGCTTCGCCCCGAGTCGCTCGCGTGAGATCGTCGATGCCCTGATCGCCAACCGTCAGTCCGTCAGCTATATCGAAGTCAATGCGCCACAGGGACATGACTCCTTTTTGTTTCCGATTCCGCGCTATGTGCAAAGCCTGAAAGGTTTCCTCAGCCACGGCACCAGCACAGTGCACGATTTTCACCAAAATGTGATTAAAAATACAGCAAAACTGACACAAACCCGTCATGACAATGTCACCAATGTGTCAGAAACTGCACAAGGAGTGACACCATGAGGCTCGATCAACAATTGGCCGAACGCTGGATTAAACCCGGATCGCGTGTGCTGGATTTGGGCTGCGGCGACGGTGAACTCTTGGCCCACATGGCCACCCGCCTCGGCATTGATTGCTATGGCCTTGAGATAGATGAAGAAAAAATCACCACGGCGATCGGTCGCGGTTTAAATATCATCGAACAGGATCTGAATGAAGGTCTGGGTCGTTTTGCCGACCAGAGCTTTGATGCCGTCGTCATGGCACAAGCCTTGCAAGCTGTTAAGGCACCGGATCAGATTTTATTGGACATGGTGCGCGTGGGTAAGGAAGCCATCATCACTTTTCCGAATTTCGCACACTGGAAAACCCGCAGTTATCTCGGGTTTCGAGGCAAGATGCCCGTATCGGACGCGCTACCCTATATGTGGTATGATACGCCGAACATTCATTTGTGTACTTTTCGTGATTTTGAAGCCCTTTGCGCCGCCAATGGCATTAGAATCATTAACCGTCTTGCGGTCAACGGCGATCAGCAAGGTAACTTTTTAATGAAGCACTTCCCTAACTTTTTCGGGGAAATTGCCATTTATCGAGTGAGTCGAGCATGAAACACATCCTGACCGCCATGACCGTCACCTTCGGGCTGACCATCGCAATGCCTGCCATGGCCGAACTGACCTCGTTGACGCCAGACGCGCCACGCGCAGCACCTGCCAACTACCTGACCATGCCGATCAATGATCTGCAGGCCGCCGCCCAAAGCGGCAACGTCCGTGCCGAGTTTTTCTTGGCGACCCGTTTCAAGACCGGTCAGGGCGTAGAGGAAGATCAACAGCAGGCTTTCACCTGGTACAAGAAAGCCGCCGAGCAAGGTGCAGCCCCTGCCCAGCTCAATGTCGGTCAGATGTATGCCGAAGGCAAAGGCGTCTCGCAAAGCATGGATCAGGCCAAATACTGGTTCAAGAAAGCCGCCAAACAAGGCGACAACCGTGCCAGCTACAATCTGGCCCTGATCGAAGAGCGTAGCCGCAATCTGACCGATGCCTACCAGTGGTATGACCTGTCTGCCCGTGACGGCATGCTCGATCAGCGCATCAAAGACAAGGCCCAAGGCAAGATTCGCACCATCGCTGCCAACATGTCGCAGCAAGACATCCAGAGCGCCAAAGACCGCGCCGACCGCTGGATCCAAAGCGACGACGCCCAGTAATTACCTATTCATCGTTTCGTTTCGCTTGTTTTCCCAAAGACAAGCCGATCGTCCCAAGCCCGAGGTCATACTCGGGTTTTTTTTATCCCGCATCGGGATCGGCTGGGCAATTTCGGCTTCAGATGCTTTTCGACTAGAATGACTGCAATCATTTTGCAGGTATCATCATGCTCACCCTCCCCGATCAGACCCTCGTTCTCGCCAGCAACAACGCCGGTAAACTCAAAGAATTCCATCAGCTTTTCAGCGATGCCGCATTGCCCATCCGCGTCATCCCGCAGGGCGAACTCGGCATCCCGGACGCAGTCGAAGACGGCCTCAGCTTTATTGAGAACGCCCTGATCAAGGCCCGCCACGCCGCACGCCTGTCGGGACATGCGGCGCTTGCGGATGACTCGGGGCTGTGTGTGCCGATTTTGGACGGTGCACCGGGCATTTACTCGGCCCGCTTTGGCGGTGAGCATGGCAATGATGCACTGAATAACCAGACCCTGTTGGAACGCCTCAAACCGTATCGAAATGGCGAGCCGATCCCGGCCATGTTTGTCTGTGTGCTGGCGCTGGTACGGCATGCCGATGATCCGCTACCCTTGATCTGTCAAGGGTTATGGCATGGTGAGATATTGGAGGGTATACGCGGTGAAGGTGGCTTTGGTTACGATCCGCTGTTCTGGCTACCGGCGTTGGGCAAGACCAGCGCAGAGCTGCCGAAAGCAGAGAAGAACCGTATCAGCCACCGTGGTCAGGCGATGGCGCAGTTTAAGACGGCGATCAGCGCGGCCTAAAAAATCAACTGGTCTGCACCCAGCCGCCCTGCAACCGGACCGTGCCGCCCTCCTCGGGATGCCACGTCCGCTCGATAAAGTCATAGCCCGTCTCGGACAGCACCAGTACACTCGATACGCGTGTGCCATAGACGGGGCTTTCGATACGGATCGGTGACAGCACCTGCTCCAAAGCCAGCCCCACACCCGTCTCGGGTAGTTCGGCATCCGGCGCACGCGTCTGATCGTTGAGCAGGGTTAATCCTTGTGCCTCGATATCATCTGCAGGTGCCGCCAGATTCAGTGCCTCAAAACCTGCACGCAGGCGGCGCGTTTTGGGCCACGGGGTATCGAGTTGGGCATTGCTTAAGGTATGCAGTCCGGGCGGCAGGGCTTGTACAGCGGTGCCGCGATTACTCAGTACAGCAGCATCTTGCAGAGAGCCGACGATCAGATTAAATCCGGCATAACGACCCGTATCAATGGCTTGCAAGAAATCCAGCGGGCTGACCTCACTCCTCAGATAATCCGTAATCAGCGCCCCGCGCGTGATCGCATCCACAGGCGGCGTGACCTTCTCGCGATAGTTGGTGATCACCGCCCAACGACCTTTCGGCGTGATGCCCAGCCACGCCCCACCCGACTGCAGGTCCTGACCTGCGATGATGGTCTGATCAGGCCATGCAGTCAGCGCTGCCGCAGGCCGATGGTAGAACTCATCACGGTTACCCAGCAGCACCAGAGGCCGATCCGGAACAGCTTGCCACGCCAGCGCTACGATGCACATCTATACTTACCCCACCCAGATTAGGCCCGCCCAAAAACATTTATCCAAAAAATCAGTCACGCCGCGTTAATCAACAATGCGCTAGAATGCCCCAACTTTGTATCCGACACAACATTATCACCCATGAGAGACCTATGCTGACATATCCGCAAATGGACCCCATTGCCGTCGCACTCGGCCCGATCAAAGTCCACTGGTACGGCATCATGTACCTGTTGGCTTTCATGTGTGCCTATGGCTTGGCGCTGTTTCGCGCACGTGATCCCCAGCGCGGCTGGACCAGCGAGCATGTCTCTGACCTCGTGTTTTACGGCGCTTTAGGCGTGATTCTGGGCGGACGTATCGGCTATATGGTGTTTTACGAATCCGGCATGCTGATCGACAATCCGCTCAACCTGTTTAAGGTCTGGCAGGGCGGCATGAGCTTTCACGGCGGCTTTATCGGCGTGATGCTGGCTATGGTGGTCTTTGCCCGTAAATACGGCAAGACCCCGCTGCAGACGCTCGATTTCATCGCACCCTGCGTACCGACCGGCCTGATGTTCGGTCGTCTGGGCAACTTCATCAATGGCGAGCTGTGGGGCCGTCCGGTCGTCGATCAGAGCTTTGCCTTGGCGATGAAGTTTCCAACCGGCGGCGATGTCCTGCGCCACCCGTCACAGCTCTATGAAGCGACCTTTGAGGGTCTGGTGCTGTTCCTGCTCTTATGGTGGTTCTCAAGCAAGCCGCGTCCACGTATGGCCATCTCCGCACTGTTCCTCTTGGGCTATGGCTGCGCACGCTTCTTTATCGAGTTCTTCCGTCAGCCGGATGCCGACCAGCACCTGTGGTTTGGCTGGATGAGCAAGGGCCAGCTCCTCACCGTGCCGATGCTGGTGATCGGCCTGTGGATGTTCTGGCTGGCTTATCGTCGCGGCATCTATGACTGGGGTCCCAAAGC
>JASLEL010000001.1 GCA_030151145.1 Aquirhabdus sp.
CGTGCCAACTGCATCAGTGTCGGCAGGAAAATCAGCACGAACTGGGCAATCAGCGTCAGCCAGAATATGCCACCGCCAAACACTATAATGGGCAAATTGATCAGCCACAGCACCACACTGAGCCATTTCAGGAGAGTCGGAATATTGTTTCCAACCGGCAGCGTCGCAGCATGTGACGGCTGTCTCTTGCCGAACAGCTCCCGTACGGTAAAGCCCGAGATCAAGGCCGCATGGCTCCAGTTGATCTCGTTCGCATTTTGCTCAGAGGTCAACCGCTCATTGCCATGGGCATAGTCTGCAATCCCGACGGTATCGCCGATCTTGATGCGCCAGTTAAACGCGCCGACCGCATAAAGCACACGGCCCTGATAGGTCCACTGACGATCCCAGCGCTGACCCTGCCAGAAGGCATTGCCGGCTTTCTCTTCGGGGATTTCATTGAGTACCACGACCTTCTGCCAGTCGGACTTGCCCTCATCCACCAGCCATAGAAAGCCCGCCTCAAGGCTGTACAGGAGATATTCGGTCCACAAGCTGGACTCACTATCCCCCACCTCTTCCATCTGGGCAATACCGATCACCACATAGGCATGATCATCTATCGTGGCTTGATCGCCCAGCGACAGCGCGCTCTTGAGCGTGACCAGTTCCTTGTGCGTGACCAGAAGTTCGGCTTTGCCATCCGTCATCGCGACTTCAGCCCGACAGGCCGGACACACCAGATGCTCCGCCATGCCCATCACATAGGGCACCGGACTACCACAGTTAGGGCATTCGATCTTGGTAATTTTGCCTTTGATCTGACCGGTTGCCGCCTGGATCTGATCAGCATCGCGCAGGAGCTGCATCTTGAGCCCTTGCAGCGTGGCCGCCCGCCCCTCGTACACCTGCGGCGGATAGCCATCGCTGTAGTCCAGCGTCATGAAGCGCGCCTGAAAGCGCAAATCCGCCACCGAAGCCTGCCAGCCCTGCCCGACGATTACCGGTAGCTCACCCTCACCACCGGTACAGGTTGCGGTGCGATGATCCGTTACGCGATAGGTGACGGATTTATAGGCAACGAGCTGATTGATGGTGAGTTGATCAAAGGTGGGCGCATTATCCAGCGCCCCTGTCAGCCGGGTGACGACATAGAGCCCAGAGGCATCCGACAGCCAGCCATTACTGCCGTCATCAAACTGCAGGTACCACTCGTTCCACAGACCGTCGGGGTATTTGAGCTGGATACGACCGACCAGTGTAAAGGCGATGCCATCCAGCATGCCCTGACTGTGCAGCTGGAGTGGTGAGAAATCTTCCAGCACGGCCGACATCTTGCCCTGCTCGCGGATGGTATTGTCATCGCGCAGCACCGTGGTCTGACAGTATTCACAGACCGCCATGACCGAGGCTGGTGATTTGAAGACGACCTGCGCGCCGCATGACGGACAGGCAGCACGAAACTCCAGCACGGCTTTTTTGCGGGCGGGCGGCGATGGCTGAGACGGATTCGGTGGCGTCGGTTCAGTCATACAGACAGTGGCAGTATCAAATCAATATCCAGTGTTATTAGGCTGCGCTCTTTAACCGCAAGAGCACAGCCGCGCTTTTTATCCCATGATCGTTTTATCACGACCTCTAGGTGTCCCGCGATTATTGCGTCAATGCTTTTAAAATCTCGGCTTTGGTCGAGTCAAAATCAGCCTGCGTGATCAGCCCCTGAT
This sequence comes from Aquirhabdus sp., assembly GCA_030151145.1. Lineage (GTDB taxonomy): Bacteria > Pseudomonadota > Gammaproteobacteria > Pseudomonadales > Moraxellaceae > Aquirhabdus. Next base: position 1,704 of record JASLEL010000001.1, read on the forward strand.
CCAGCAGGGCTTTGAGCTGGCTCAAACGGGCGACCAAATCATTGGCTGGCGCTGCCGGAGCGGCCTGTGGTGCTGATGTACTTTGCTGAGCTGTACCCTGTACTGCGCCCTGCACGGCGCCTGCCATCAGTTGCCCGACACCCACACCCGCAGCGAGCCCCGCACCCAGACCTGCCAGACCACCTTCGTTTTGGGCTGCAAGTGGTATGGAGGATGCCACCTGATACTGGGTGAATTTATTCAGATCACCCATCATGCCCATGGAGATCCGGGTATCAATGGCTTTCTGCAGCTCTTCGGGCAGAGAGACGTTTTCGACCACAAAGGCGTCGAGTTTGAGACCGTAGCGGGCAAAGACTGGGGTCATGCTCTGTTTGAGCTGATCACCCATCACGCCCTGATTAGCCGCAAGGTCGAGAAACGGGATCTGGCTTGCGGCAATGCCGCTGCTGATATTGGAGACGATCAGATTGCGCAGTTGGCCTTCGATCTCGTCGCTGTTATAGCTCGGATTGGAGCCGGTGACTTCCTGATAGAAAGCCTGTGGATCGGTCAACTGATAAGAATACATCCCGAAGGCACGTAGACGGACCATGCCAAAATCGGCATCGCGCAGGGTAATCGGCTGTGCCGTGCCCCATTTGCGGCCCAGTTGCAGACGGGTACTGAAAAACAGCACATCGGACTTGAACGGGGACTGGAACATCTTGTCCCAGTTCTTAAGGTACGTCAGGATCGGCAGGGTTTGCGTGGTCAGCTTGTACAGACCGGGGCCAAAGACATCGGCGACCTTACCTTCGTTGACAAACACGGCGATCTGTCCGTCACGCACGGTGAGCTGGCCGCCATTCTGAATCTCGTTATCCTGCATCGGATAGCGCCACATCAGGACGCCATCTTCCTGATGATCCCACTCAATGACATCAATAAACTGCTTGCGAATAAACGAACCCAGACTCATGACGCACTCCCTGGCTCAAACAAAACAATTGAAAAGATGATCACCTGACCTATCAGGACAGGCATCCGGCATTTAAAATCCCGATCGCAAGGGCCACTGCACCGACAAAGCCACCGACCGCAATATTATTGTTCAGCATATGCTCACGCAGATTGGGGATCAGCCGCGATAGGACAAAATAGCCCAATACCTGCACCACCATAGCCGCAAAGGCCCAGCCGACAAAGCTGATCAGGCTGGCATGATAGACCGCACAGGCCGCCAGTGTCAGCGCAAAGCCCACCATGGCGCCGGCAAAGCTCAAGGCCGCCGCACCATGCCCGGCACGGATCAGCGCCATCTCGTTATAGGGGGTCACCCACATATAGATGCTGGAGAAAATCATGAGCAGGACCAGACCACAGACGAGATACGTGACATAGCTCAGTAAGTAAGGCGTGACCAACTGATTCAGCTCCTGCGTGACATAGATAAAGAAATCGTGCATGGTACGTCTGCCTCATGATCCGGGGGCCTGATACGTTGTGATCAGCGCCGTCGTGATCCGTGTGGTTATCCGGTGTGTTCCATCAACATGCGACGGCCGCGCTCTACTACTACCCGATCATAGTGATCCGGTTTAAACAAATCAATCAAGGTTTTGAATAAGACTTCTGCTTTCTGTCGGTTGATGCCCGTATGATTACAAACATACACATCAAGTGTGACATAACGATGCTCAGGCCACGTATGTACGGCCACATGCGACTCCGCCAAAAGCACAACGCCAGTCACACCGGCAGGCTCAAACTGATGAAAACGCTGCCCCACAACCAGCATGTCGGCATGAACAGCAGCCGCAACCACATGCGGCTCTAGAATCGATAACTGCTGTAATAAAGCCGCATCGCTACAGCAATCATACAGATCGCCGATCAGATGGACGCCGTCCAGTCTGGGCATCGCGGCGGTACTGATTGCGGTCTTCATAGCAGCGTCCATCGTAGCAGTAGTCATAACATGCGTCCTGCGGCTTGCCAGCCCCACCAGCTGGCTTCCTCAAAAATAGAATACCCCGACAGATCGCTATGCGCAAACTGCACCTTCTGATCTGCAGCCCGCAGCGCCAAGAGTCCTTTTTGCGACAGATAGCCCGGGACAGGCGCGCTCATGGCATGCCCGCGCAGCATCACCTCCACACCCGCCACGCAAGACCAGAGGTTCGTACCATAAACCTGAGTCACATCCTGTATACCGACCTGTAGCAACTCATACGGCGTCGCATTTGCCATCCATGTGCGGGCAACCTCTGGCGTCTGATCAGCAAAGGCATGATAGGCTGTAAAGGCCGAATACGGTGGGCGTGCCACGCGGATCCACTGCTGGGTCGCCACCACATAGCCGAGACTCTTGCTGCCATAGACGATGTTTTCCCATGACAGCGGCACATCGCCGACTTCTCGAGGAAAGCCGTGCAGCCACACATTCGACACCAGCCATGGCACATGCGGCGGTACATCATGATCGACATCAAAGCCATAGTCTCTGATCTGCGGAAAGACATGCTTGAGTACATGCAGCGGCATGGCACAGATCGCACGCTTGGCCTTGATCAGACTCAGCTCACCGCGCTGATCACTGCTCCACACCTGTACGCCGTCTTTCGTCTCGACCATATGAATCGCCGCTTGCGCAAGCTGTCGATCTAAGGTCGGATCAGACAGCGACTTGGCCATGAAGTTCAGCCCACTGTCCCACGCCAAGAGTGACGTCTGCTTATCCTTCTCACGGTCATGCACGCGACTGGCAAAATAATGTATGCCCGCCCACGCCGACACGCGGTCACTGCCAAAGCCATAGTCATCGCGGCAGCTATAGTCGAGATACCAGCGTAGCCCTTTGGCCGTATAGCCTTCGCGATCCAGCCACTGATCAAAAGTCATCGTATCCAGACGTCGCCACTCGGCATCCTGAGATGACAGCTCAACCGGAATGGCAAACAGTACCTGACCATCGCTGCCGCGCTTGCCCTTCAGGCTATCTGTGAACTGCAAGAAACGCTGTTGCTGGTGGGCTTCTTCGGTTCCCTTGGCTGCTGGCGGCATCAAGGTATCGTGCCAGTACTGCCCTCCTCCCAGCCACAGCCGCTCATCAGGCGCATGGATCACATAGCGTTCATCATAGCTGTTGACATTGCCCAGATCCGTGCCGGTCAGGATATTAAAGCTGCGCAGCATCTCTTGCACATGGGTCGACTCGGGCGTCGGGAACGGCAAGTAGTGCGCACCTCGGGGATAGTGCACATCGTGCCACTGACCGCTGGATGCATTGCCATACTGCTCAAAGCCCTGCAGCAGTAGAAAATCCTGAAAACCACCCTGTGCCATACGCCATGCCGCAGTCAGTCCGGCAATCCCCCCACCCAAGATCACGGTATCGACCTCACGAGTACGACTCAGGGGAATCTCGGGCCATTTAAAATCATGCGCATCGCGTATCCAGCGATGGCCCTGCCGCATCCCGCCATCCAAGACCTTGACCGGCAGCCATGGCGGGATCACCGACCATGCCGGCAGGTGGCAGCCCGCCATGAGGCTGGAGAGTGCGGTAAAGCCGAGAAATTGACGCCGATTCATGCCCATCTCTATATGCTCATCGACATCTTAACGGATCACATTGCCCCAGTCCTGCTGGAAATAGCGGACCAGTTGCTGGTTGTTGAGTTCATTGGGCTCGACATTCCAGCGCTGCATGTCGGGCGGAAAATGAAACATCGCCTCCGTCGTCTCACGATCAAGAAAGGTCATGGGCAGACTGTAGTGCGTGGGCGGCGTATAGCCCG
>JASLEL010000004.1 GCA_030151145.1 Aquirhabdus sp.
GACACAGTCAATCACATCTGGAGGCGGCATTAAATGGCATTGATCGGGGATGATCGGTGTCATCTGGGCCTACCGCAAGACGAGATGGCGATGCTTGCCAGAACATTTCTTAAGTGCGAATGGCTTTTTCTGGAAAAGGGATGATTCAGATCAACCATCTCTTGCTAGAATATCGGCATTATCTCTGTTTTTTTCGTGTTTTAAAAGGCTCCCCCATGACTACGGCGACCACTCCGCGTAAACCCGTCCAGCCTGCATGTCTGCAGAATGCACAAGCACAGGTGCGGGCTGATTTGCTGTCGGTGCTGGATGCTCAGGTCTGGCCTGAGGTATTGCTGAATGCGGTTCGTCATGCGGTGCTGCAGGGGGGGAAGCGCGTGCGTCCGGCACTGGTGTATGCGGCTTATCAGGTGGTTGAGGGCAGTGAAAATTTAAGCGCGGCAGCACGGCGGGCAGCGGTGGCGATTGAGCTAATCCATTGCTATTCCTTGGTGCATGATGATTTGCCCTGTATGGATGACGATGAGCTACGCCGTGGTCAGCCTACGGTGCATGTGGTGTATGGCGAGGCAAATGCCTTGCTTGCGGGGGATGTCTTGCAGTCGCTGGCCTTTGAGGTCTTGTCGGGTGAGGCGTTTGCAGCGCATGCTGCGGCGGATGCGCAAGTACGATTAGCTCAGGTCGCCAGCCTGTCACGCGCAGCCAGCCGGATGGTTCACGGACAGCTGCTGGACCTTGCCGCCGAGACCCGACAGGTGGTGGAGACGGAGCTGGAGCAGATTCATATCCATAAAACGGGCGCATTGATCCGATCAGCGGTTGAAATGGGTGCGCAGGCGGCAGGTGCGACGTCGGCAGTGCTGGCGGATCTGGATACCTTTGCCTATGCACTGGGGTTGGCTTTTCAGGTGCAGGATGACATTTTGGATGTCACGGCGACGACCGAGGAGCTGGGTAAGCCTGCAGGCTCGGATGAGAAGCTGCACAAATCCACTTATCCCTCATTACTGGGCCTTGCCGGTGCGCAGGCGCGTGCAGCTGATTTGCACCAGCAGGCGCTGGCGGCGCTTGATCGGCTGCCGCACAGTACCGCGCTGCACCAGTTGGCTGAATTTCTACTGCATCGCACAGCGTGACCCAGGTGCGGCATGGCAGCCTCGCTGCTATCCATCGTTTGCATGATCCATAGCCCTAATGATCTGGCGATGTCAGCGCGGACAGTCGCTGCTGGTAGTCGAATGCCAGTGTGTCACATTGCTGGCGTAGCAGGTCGAGCAGTGCCTTGACCACCGGGGTGAGCTGATTGCGGTGCGGACAGACCAGCGACAGCGGCACCGATTCGCCACTATAGGCGGGCATCAGCCAGACCAGTCGGCCTGCGCGCACATCCTCTGCCACATCCAGCCATGATTTATAAGCGACGCCTTCGCCTGCGACCGCCCAGCGTCTGACGATCTCGGCATCGTTGCAGGTATGGCGTGGCTGGATGGTGACGACCTGTGTCTGCCCAGCATCCTCATAGCGCCACTGATCATAGAGCTGATGGTCACGCATAAAGGCGAGACAGGCGTGCTGAGTCAGCTCCTGCGGTTGATGCGGTGTGCCGTGTCGCGCCAGATAATCGGGGGAGGCGCAGAAGATACGCCGGTTGTGCGGGGCAATCGGCAGGGCGATCAGCGAGGAGTCGTCAAACACACCGTAGCGGATGGCGAGATCCACGGGCTGGCGATAGAGGTCGGCCCACTGGTCGCAGATCAGCAGGCGGATTTCTAAGGTCGGGAAGCGTTGCTTGAACACCTGCAGCCAGCTTAAGAGCGCATGGCGTCCCAGATCGGAGGGGGCTGCGAGCTGTAGCGGGCCCTGAAAACCATGCTCATCCAGCCGCAGCGATTGATAGCCGAGCTGCAGATGATGCAGCGACTCCCGCACATGTGACAGGAAGAGCTCTCCCTCGGTCGTCAGACGCAGTGCCCGTGTCGAGCGCACAAACAGCCGTACCTGACTCTTTTGCTCAAGGCGCTGGATGGCAAGGCTGGCGACCGCAGGCGAGATACCGAGTTCGCGTGCGGCAGCGGAGAAACTGCCCAAATCAGCGGTACGGACAAAGACCTGCAGGTCGTCGATCTCACTCATGGCGGTTCCGTGATTTTCAAGCAAAGATTGAAAGTGCTTCGAGTTGTAGCATATTTTTCTCAAGGTTTTAAGCCTTTATGCTGTGTTCAGACCTCAATAGCAATACTGCCGTTGATGAATCCTCTAGGAGTTACGCGATGAAAGCCATCGGTTATGCACACAGCTATCCCATCGACCATCCCGACGCCCTGATTGACGTCACTTTGCCTGAGCCTGTGCCCGGCCCACATGATCTGGTGGTCGAGGTCAGGGCCATCTCGGTCAATCCCGTCGATACCAAGGTCCGCGTGCGTGCGGCTCCGCCTGCCGGTGAGATCAAGGTACTGGGCTGGGATGTGGCGGGTGTGGTGAGCGCGGTGGGCGATGCGGTGAGTTTATTCAAGGTGGGGGATGCGGTCTGGTATGCCGGTGCCATCACGCGTCCGGGGGCCAATAGCGAGCGGCATGTGGTCGATGAGCGTATCGTCGGGCATAAGCCGGCCTCGCTTGATTTTGCTCATGCGGCGGCCTTGCCACTGACCAGCATCACGGCCTATGAGCTGCTGTTTGACCGCTTGCAGATCGCGCGTGGTGCGGCATCCAGCGGACAGGCACTGCTGGTGATCGGTGCGGCAGGAGGCGTCGGCTCGATCCTGATCCAGCTGGCACGGGCGCTGACGGACATCACGATCATTGCCACTGCCTCACGGCCTGAGAGTCAGGCGTGGGTGGCGGACCTTGGGGCGCATCAGGTGATTGATCACAGCAAGCCGCTGGCGGATGAGCTGGCCCGCATCGGCATCCCAAGTGTGCACTATGTGGCGAGCCTGACCCATACCGATCAGTATTTTGATCAGATCGTCGGGGTACTGGCACCGCAAGGCCGTCTGGCGTTGATTGACGATCCGGATGTGATTGATGTGCGCAAGCTGAAAGGCAAAAGCCTGTCGCTGCACTGGGAGTCCATGTTTACCCGCTCAAGCTACGGCACAGCGGATATGATCCGTCAGCACGACCTGCTGGATGAGGTGGCTGGGCTGGTTGATCAAGGTCAGATCCGCACCACGCTGGCGGCGCATTTCGGGACGATCAATGCCGCCCATCTGATCCGCGCCCACGCCCTGCTTGAAAGCGGGACCTCGCGTGGCAAGATCGTGCTGGAGGGCTTTGAGCGCTGATGCTGTTTGAGCGCCATGAATGTGTGGCGATGATGATTGCGCAAGTCTCAAGGCTGCAGTACTCTTGCAGCATGAAAATTATTCAAATAGAGACACCTGACGCAAGTCCGTCATGATGATCGTGGCGGATGTCATTTTTTTAAGGATAGGGGGATCAGAGATGGAACTTCAGCGGGTCAATGCCAGTGTATGCGGTCGACTGCAGCAAGGGATGGTCATGATGATTGCCATCGCACTTTCGGGTTGCGGTGGCTCGGGATTCTATGGTCCGAATACGTCTGCTGCGACATCGACGAGTAGTACGACCAGCAGTAGCTCATCCAGCAGCTCGTCCAGCAGCACCACGTCAGCGACATCTCCGCTCAGCATGACGGCGAGTAAGCCATCCATGCTGGTGTCCGGTGATACCGATGTCATTACGGTGACGCTGGTGGATGGCAATAATCAGCCGCTGTCGGGTCAGACCATCAGCCTTGCGATTGCAGATACGCAAGATAATCAAGTGACGATCACATCGTCGTCCCCGACCACCAACAGTCAGGGGCAGGCGACCTTTACCATCAGCATGCCTGCAGAAACCGGGACCGTCGCCCAAAATCTGAAGAATAGCGGTCTGCTCCTCATGGCGTCCTATCTCAGTCCAAGCACGCATCTGACCGTGACCCAGAGCCTGACGGTCAATGTGGTGACGTCCGTTGCGGTGATTGCGATAGCCAGTCATCTGACGATGAGCATTGACTCGACGCCAGCGACCTCATCGGGTGGCTTGTCGATGGTCAGCGTGCAGGCGCTGGGACCGGACAATAGCCCTATTCCCGATCAGAATGTCAGCCTCTCCATCCCCAATGCGCAGGCCATGGGTGTATTCATCGATGGTGCGACACAAAGCACGACCAATGCCACAGGGACGGCGACATTTGCCGTGGTGCAGTCGGGCAATCCGGTCAGTGATCCTGCGCTGCTGGCACAGGGCGTATCGCTGCTCGCGACATCGACCGATAGCAGCCAGCAGACCGTGCATCAGAGTACCATTGTGCCAACGGCTCAACCCTGAGCGTTGCCGAGTCTGTGTGATCGATCATGGATGCGAAAACAAACCTGCCTGAGTGCAGGTTTTTTTGAGGATGATGTGGGCGTGCCTTGGCAATCGAGTTCATACAAAGCGGCACAAAGCCGCATTGATTTTTAATTTATAATCACACCACACTGCCTATCCTGATGATCACGATAAGAAAAGGAGCCGCTATGCTGGCGTTGGCACG
>JASLEL010000011.1 GCA_030151145.1 Aquirhabdus sp.
TGATGGGCTTCCCTGAGGCAGATATGCTGATGGCGATTGCATTAGCGATGTGATGCCAAAACTGACAATGCGTCCTGCCAAATTCTACACCAAGCGCACGATAAAAATCAGTTAAACTACACCTTTCTTGTTTTGAATCTGATTTTACTGGAATGCAACATGACTGTGTCTGCCCGCCGTTCACTTTATCATCTGACCTGTGCTGATGGCCTCGAGCGGCTGCTGGCTGAGGAGGTCACTGGGCTTGGCGCAGACGTCATCAAGCAGCCGACCTTCCTGCAGGGCCGCGTCATCATCGAAGGCTCACTGGAGACGGCTTACCGGATCTGTTTGTGGTCACGGCTGGCTTCACGTGTCCTGCTGCCGCTATTTAATGTCGAAGTCCCACGTCAGGACACGCGTGATGTCGCCGAAGAGCTGTTTGAAGCGGCACGCGACTTTGACTGGTCACTGGTGTTCAGTCCGCAAAGCAGCTTTGTGGTCCGGCTCCAGACCGAGCGCGACGTCAAGCTCAATACCATGTTTGCGACCTTACGCATTAAAGATGCCATCGTCGATAACTTCCTCGACTCGCATGGCAGCCGCCCGAATGTCGATACGCAAAATCCGGAAATCACCATCACGGCACTGGCCGGTATGCGTGAGCATACCTTTTATCTTGATCTCTCCGGCGACAGCCTGCATCGTCGCGGCTATCGCGAAGCCATGACGGATGCACCGCTGAAAGAGAATCTTGCTGCGGCTATCCTGCGGATGGCAGACTGGCATAGCGGCAAGTTCCATACCTTGATTGATCCCATGTGTGGTTCAGGCACCTTTGTTATCGAAGCGCTCATGATGGCCACCGATCGCGCACCGGGTCTGAGCCGTCATTTTGGTTTTATTGGTTGGTCTGGACATGATCGCAGCCTCTGGCAACATCTTAAACATGAAGCCGCGAGTCGCCATGAAGCGGCACTGGATCGGCTGCAGCGGCGTCATATCGAGCAGCCGTTTATCTATGCCTTCGATGCCGATTGGAATTCGGTCAAGGCTAGCCGGACCAATCTGGTGGAAGCGGGTCTGGAGGCTTGTCTGGCTTTCGTCCGTATCGAAGAGCGTAGTCTGGCTGAATGGGGTGATCTTACCTTGTCATCGGGGACCCACACTCTGTTGATCACCAATCCGCCCTATGGCGAGCGTCTAGGCGACAAGGCCAGCAATCGTGCGCTGTATCAGGGCTTGAGCTTTAACCTGCAAAAATACCTGCCCAAGCAGACGGCCGCGATCATTGCAGCCCAGATCGAACAGGTCGACGTGCTGCCTTTGGCGCATTTCAGCAATACCCGTCTCATGAATGGCAATCTGCCAATCTATGTCCGCATTGGCGAGATCATCCCATTTCCAAATAAACCCGCCTTCCTTGAGGTCTGGCAGACACCCCAGATCGAGTTTACCGAAGACAATGCGGGTGCGCAGGATTTCACCAATCGCCTGATCAAGAACATTACTAATCTGCGTAAGCAGGCGCTCCGTGAAGGCGTGAGCAATCTGCGTCTCTATGATGCCGACCTCCCCGACTTTAACCTTGCCATCGATCTCTATGGTGATCAGGTCCATGTACAGGAGTATGCACCACCCAAGACGATTGATCCCGAGAAAGCCAAAAAGCGCTTTAGTCTTGCGCTAGCCATGATTCGTCAGGTACTGGGGGTCGCTCGTGAGCAGGTCTATATCAAGACCCGCGCCCGGCAGAAAGGCACTGAGCAGTACGAAAAGAAAAGCGAAGGCGGCAAACGTCAGATCGTGCAGGAAGGCCGCGGCCGTTTCTATATCAATCTGACCGATTACCTCGACACTGGGCTCTTTCTGGACCATCGTCCCATGCGCCTGCGGATCGCAGAAGAATCACGCGGCAAACACTTCCTGAATCTCTATGCCTATACCTGCACCGCCAGCGTGCATGCGGCTCTGGGCGAGGCAGCCAGCACCACGAGTGTCGACTTATCCAACACCTATCTCGACTGGGGCAAGAGCAACTTTGCCTTGAACGGCCTCACCGTCGATCATCCCGATCAGCGTCATCTGTTCTTTGCTGCCGATGTGTTTGAGTGGCTGAAAGAAGGCAGTGAAATCTACGATCTGATCTTTATCGATCCGCCGACATTTTCCAACTCCAAGAAATTCTTTGGCACTTTCGATATCCAGCGCGATCACCTGTCCTTGATCAAGCGTGCCATGAACCGGCTCAGTGCCGACGGTACCCTGTATTTCTCCAATAACTTCCGCCGCTTTGAGCTTGACGAGATGCTGCCGGAGCTGTTCGAGTTTCAGGAGATCACTGCCAGCACCATTGGCTTTGACTTCAAGCGCAACCAGAAAATTCACCGCGCCTGGCGTATCCGCCATAAGTCGGCATAAGGCCTAAGCCGATGGGCAAAACGCTCAATATCATCGGCGCTGGTCATGTCGGCCAGACGCTTGGACATCTCTGGCAGCGACAGCAGACATTCGTGATTCAGGATGTGCTGAATCAGACCTTGTTAAGCGCTCAGACTGCGGTGGATTTTATGCAGGCTGGGCGGGCGACTTTGGATTGGTCAACACTACGGGCTGCCGATGTCTGGATGATCACGGTGCGCGATGATCAGATAGCCAATGCTGCCAATCAGTTGGCAGACAGTGGTTTGCTTCGCGAAGGAGATATTGTCTTTCATTGTAGCGGCGCACTGCCCTCTGCATTATTAGTCAAAGTACAGGATCATGGCGCGCACATCGCCAGCGTCCATCCGATCAAGAGCTTTGCCGACCCAGCCATTGCAGTTACTAATTTCGCCGGAACCTTTTGCGGGATTGAAGGCGATGTCGCTGCAACGACGGTGCTCACCGCTGCATTTACGACGTTAGACGCCCATCTGATCCCAATTAATGCCAGCCAGAAGACCCTCTATCACGGGGCCAGTGTGGTGGTGAGCAACTATCTGGTGGCTCTGATGGAAGTGGGTATACAGAGCTTTATACAGGCCGGGATCAGCCGTGAGGATACGCTCAAGATCATCGCACCGATAGCGACGGGAACGATTCATAATATTGCGAATCTGGGAACGGCACATGCGCTGACAGGGCCAATTGCGCGAGGCGATCTGCCTACAGTTGCAAAACAACTCAAGGCATTTACACACTGGCAAGCTGATTTTGGCGAGCTCTATCGTTTACTAGGTACAGTTGCTGTGACACTTGCAAAAGATAAAGCGCAAGCGAATTCAGTGCATTTGAGACAGATACAGGATTTATTGACCACACCCCAGACAGAATCAGCTAACGATGCTTAACGTCTTTGGCTGAATCTAGGATCAATGTGATATTACTTACCAATGCGCATCAACTGATGATGCGTCCGCAGAATGGACATTGCGTTGAGCCCTTGGATGGGGTTCTCATACGCGGACTGGACGGCATCATATGCGATACGCATTTGCCTAGCTGCGTGATGTGCGGTGACATGACCGACTCCAGTGCCTAGACCGGGGACCAGTATGCTTGTAATGGGATCTGGATGCTGAATGGCCGCGATGAGCGCCGCGCGAAATGCGAGATAGACATTGACGGTCTGCTGAATCGGGCTCGGAATGCGCATGGTCGGCGCGCAAATGAGCCACGGAATCGCAGGATGCTGCGTCTCGATGACGATCGCCTGCCCGACGGGCAATTCACCAAAGTGCTTTTGACAAATCTGCTGCTGCAGACGTGCCTCCAGCGCGCGACCAAAATACTGACGATAAATCAGATCGATACCGCCATCCATAAAGCCGAAGCTGTTGGCTGGACTCACGATAGCATCTGTTGTCTGCGTAAAGATGTCACCCATAGAAAAAGTGACATTGGGGAGGTCCTGAAAGGCGTGCTGCCACGCATCAACGACATCCGGGTTAATATCGCACAGATGCAGATGGGGCAGCATAGAACCTCCTGAGGTTTACTTCATTGCCACCAGTATCCGGATCGAATCCGGCACCAGCGACAGTTGCTCCAAGAGCTGTACACCCTGCTCTCTTTGCTTGGTCAGGCGCTCGATTTCATCTTCACGCACGCTCGGGTTATGCGCTTTCAGATAAATCAGGCGATCCAGCTCTTGCTGCAGGTGATCGCCATAGCGTTTCTGCGCGGTCTCGGCAAAGCCTTTGATCTGCGCCCGCGCCAACTCTTCCGCCTGCTTATAGCGCTGCTCAATGACATCACGACGCAGTTTGATCACCTGCCGGGCATTATTCATATCCAGTGACTGGATCTGTGGCTTGAGCATGGCGGAGTTAATGCGCGCAGAGAGATCCTGACCATTCTCACTGATCAGAATTCGGATCAGCTGTTGCGGCAGGCTTGCCGCGAGATTCAGTACTTTAGGGGCGATGACTTCGACGCGGAACCATGCTTCCAGCAGGATCTTGCCAGCCGGGATCACCGAGCTGCGCAGGACTGCGACGTTGGCGTTACCAAAGGACTGCGTACGCACAATTTCAAAGATGCGACCCAGAAATGGATGCTCGATGGTGAAATACTGCGCATCTTCGCGAGACAATGCCTGCTCACGCGAGAAGGTCACGGTCATGCCTTCCTCTGGAATATCCATACCATCGACCAGCATCTGGTCGGAGTGATGGATGATCACGGTACCGTCGTGCTGCTCGTCATGCTCGATATTGGTGGCCGACATGAAGCGCCCAATGAAATCCGGCAGCGGATTGTTCTCATCCTGCTCCTGCATGGCGCGGACGATGCGGTGGGCGATGGTCGGACGGCAGGAGTTGAACTCAAGCAGACGATCCCGACCGGATTGCAACTCGGACTCCAATGCCAGTCGTTCATCATTGACCTGTGCCAGCAACGCTTCAAAGCGTTCAGCGACTTCAGTTTTCTGATGGCTTTCGAGTAAGGCTTCCTTCAGCTCAGGCAGGTGATTTTCTTGCAAGACTTGCGCAGTCGGCGAAATATGGCCAAAAATATCCAGCGCTTCGTTGTACCAGCGGAACATGTTTTCTTGAGCGGTTCCCATCAGATAAGGCACATAGATCTGAATGCGGTTCTGCTGGCCAATCCGGTCCAGACGACCGATGCGTTGCTCCAGCACATCCGGGTTGGATGGCATATCAAACAATACCAGATGACTTGCAAACTGGAAATTACGTCCTTCGGAACCGATCTCGGAACACAAGAGTATCTGCGCACCGTATACATCATCTGCGAAGTACGCCGACGCCTGATCGCGTTCGAGCAAACTCATGGTCTCATGGAACATCGCGGTACGAATGCCGCCATGCACGCGCAACGCAGCCTCTAACGACTCGACCACCGGACCACTCCGGGCGATGAGCAAGACTTTGTGATGTTTAAGTTCGGTCTTGAGCAGATTCAGGAGCCATGGCACACGCGGATCATGCTGCATCCACTCGCCATCCAGTTGCTGCTCTTCAGGCCACATCTGCTGACGCAGATTGCCAGTGAAGGGCCAGTTGGCCGGTGCTGGCAGCGGTGCCGCCACGCAGTCACGACCCGGGAAGCCCTGAATGGCATCGCGGGTATTGCGGAACAGGATACGACCAGTACCATGTCGATCCAGCAGTTCGCTGATCGCACGATAACGTGCCTCGGGATGATCCTCGACAGGATGACCCAAAAGCGCCGCAATCGCCTCATGCTGGGGCGGACTTAAGGGTGCATCCTGCATGAGCGCCTCGGCCACCTGTGCCGTACTGGCATAGTTGGCTTCTTCTTCCAGAAAGTGATCCAGCGTATCAAAGCGCTCGGGGTCCAGTAAACGCAGGCGGGCAAAATGACTATCGACACCGAGCTGCTCCGGTGTTGCGGTCAACAGCAGTACCCCGGGGGTCTGATTGGCAAAATCAGCCACCAGATCGTAGCGGTCATTGCCCCCGACGTCTTCATGCCATGTCAGATGATGGGCTTCATCAACGACCAGCAGATCAAATCCGGCTTCCAGTGCCTGCGCATTCAGATCGGCGTGATCGAGCAAGAGATCGACACTGGCAATGATGCAGTCTTCGGTCGCAAAGGGATTGCTCTCAGGATCGTTTTCCTTCAGGAATGCAGTTCGCTCAAGATCAAACAGCGAGAAATTCAGATTGAAACGACGACGCATCTCAATCATCCACTGATACTGCAGCGAGTCTGGCACCAAAATCAGCACGCGCTCACTACGACCTGTGGTGAGCTGCTGATGGATGATCAGGCCCGCTTCGATGGTTTTACCCAAGCCCACTTCGTCGGCCAGCAGCACGCGCGGAGCCAGACGACGGCCAACTTCGTGCGCGATGTAGAGCTGATGCGGGATCAGACCGACACGTGGGCCGATCAAACCGCGCAATGGACTGATTGCCCGACGCGACTGCATCAGCAGGGCTTCGATACGCAGGTCGTACCAGTCTTTGGGCTCAAGCTGGCTGGCAAGCAGTCGTTCAAGCGGACGTGCCAATTGTAGATGTGCTGCCAGACGAGTTTCGGATAGGGTCTTGATCACATCGGGTGCTGATATCTGTGCGCATTCATAGCGCAGCACACCCGAGCGGTTTTCGGTGGACAATACCTGCCAGTCGATTCCATCCTGATCGGTCAATGTATCGCCGATGGCAAAAATGATGCGCGATAGCGGCGCATTCATGCGTGCATATACACGCGTCTCATCGCTTTTGGGAAACAGTATACTGATGGTTCGCTCATCAACATCGATCAGCACCCCTAAACCCAGTTCTGATTCGGTATCAGACAACCACCGCTGGCCTATGGCAAATTCTTGCATAACGCGCTTATTTCCACCGTAAAAAACAAATTCTTTTCAATCAGTAAAGCTTAAGTAAAAGTACAGGTCTTTTTACTTCTGGTTTCTCATCTGTATCATCAAGTCTTGTATCCAACGGATGATCTATT
>JASLEL010000014.1 GCA_030151145.1 Aquirhabdus sp.
GATTCGAACCCTCGATACGGGGTTACCGTATACACACTTTCCAGGCGTGCTCCTTCAGCCACTCGGACACCTCACCAAGGCGCGCAAGTGTACCTAAAAAAATTTGGAATGCCAATCAGTATTTTAAATTTTCCTGACAATGCGCTGATTTTCATTGTCCTGATTTCATTCGATGATACCATGTTGCGAATCTCTCTGGATTGGAACAACCTATGCAGTCTGCCACGATTGAACGACCAAAATTGCACGCCATGACGCTCGCTGCGCTGGGTGTGGTATTTGGTGATATCGGAACCAGTCCGCTTTATGCGTTATCGCAATGTTTTCATACCTCGCATGGCATCGCCATCACTGAGGGCAATGTTTTAGGCATCCTGTCGCTGATTTTCTGGGCGCTCATGATCGTGGTGTCGCTGAAGTTCACCGCCCTGATCATGCGTGCCGACAATAACGGCGAGGGCGGCATCATGGCGCTGCTCGCACTCAATCTGCGTAATCCCAACATCGGCTCGCGCCTGCGCTTCTGGCTGGTATCGATCGGTCTGTTTGGCGCGGCGCTGTTCTTTGGGGACGGCATCATTACCCCGGCGATCTCGGTACTGTCGGCGGTCGAGGGGCTGTCGGTGGCAACGCCGATCTTTACTCCCTATGTCATCCCGATCACCATCGGGGTGCTGATTGCGCTGTTTATGATCCAGCGCAACGGCACAGGTTCGATGGGGCGTTATTTTGGTCCGATCATGCTGATCTGGTTTGCCGCTATTGGCGTGATCGGGGTGATCAGCGTGATGGATAATCCTTTTGTCCTGCACATGATCAATCCCTACTGGGCGATTCATTTCGTGATTGATCATCCGCTGCCGGCCTTTATTGTCATGGGCGCGGTGGTGCTGACGATTACCGGGGGCGAGGCGCTGTATGCCGATATGGGCCACTTTGGTCGTCTGCCGATTCAGTGGGCGTGGTTTGTGGTGGTGCTGCCGAGTCTGGTGCTGAATTACGCAGGCCAAGGCGCGCTGATCCTGAAGAACCCCGCCGCGATTGAGAATACCTTTTTCCTCCTGATCCCCAAGGTGACGCTGTATCCGATGATTGCGCTGGCGACGGTCGCGACCGTGATTGCCTCGCAGTCGGTGATCTCCGGCGTCTTCTCCATGGCGCGTCAGGCCATGCAGCTCGGCTATCTGCCACGCTTCTCGATTGAGCATACGTCCGAGTCCGAGATCGGCCAGATCTATGTGCCGGGGCTGAACTGGCTGCTGCTCGGCCTGATCATTGGCCTTGTGCTGATGTTTAAATCCAGTGCTAACCTCGGCTCGGCCTACGGGATCGCGGTCACCATGACCATGTTCTGCGATACCATCTTGGTGGCCGTCATCATGTATAAGCTCTGGAACTGGTCGCTGCCGGTCATGCTGCTCATCGCGGTGCCGTTCTTGGTGCCGGACCTGATTTTCCTGGGCTCGACGTCGCTGAAGATCGCTGACGGTGGCTGGTTTCCGCTGCTGATCGGTGCGATTGCCTTTACCGTCATGATCACGTGGCGTCGTGGGCGTACCCTGCTGATGGAGAAGCTACACCGCGATACGCTGCCGCTGGATCTCTTCATTAATAGTGTCACCAACAACACCCATACCGTGCCGGGCATGGCGGTCTTTATGACGGCGAGCCAGTCGCTGGTGCCGCACGCGCTGCTGCATAATCTCAAGCACAACAAGATCCTGCATGAGACCAATATCCTCATGACGGTGCAGACGCAGGATGTGCCGTATATCGATGACGCGACACGGGTCAAGACCGAGCGGCTCAATGAGCGTTTCTCGCGTGTGGTGGTGCAGTATGGCTTTAAAGAGCAGCCCAATGTGCCGCAGGCACTGGAGCAGGGGCTAAAAGAGCTGGCCCTGCCGTACGACATGATGATGACCAGTTTCTTCGTCTCGCGTGAGCGCATCATCCATACGGTGGGCGATGGCATGGCACCGTGGCGTGAGAAGCTATTTATCTCGATGTCGCGTAATACCAGTGCGGTCAGTGATTTCTTTCAGATTCCGACCAATCGCGTGGTGGAGATGGGCAGTCAGGTCGAGATTTAACCCTTTTTACGTCTGAATGTCAGGCACGGCTCAACCAAGGTGAGCCGTGCTTTTTTTATTGTGTTGTTGTGTTGCAAGTGATATCGATGCGGTGGTGATGTTGTTGTAATATAGGAAAATTTTTTGCGCTGCTGCTTTCTTGCCGATGCCAGGCGTGTGTATGGCCGATGAGATGCCACACCGAAGTCTGGCGGATCGGTGCATTGGCGTTTGGCGCGTTGATTGATAGGGTGTGATAGAAATCGTGAGTGTGATGGATGAGCGTATAAAGAGTCTCAACAAAGCGAGATTAAGGCGCAGACGGTCTTTGTCGTCGCAGGGCAGTCAGCGCGTGAGGATCTTACTCTTGGTGCTGCTGCCGCTGGTGATCTATGCCGATGGGCTGGCGCTGGATACGGATGAGAGTACGCAGCCCAATCCGTACTGTACCGAGAGTTATTTTCAGGGTGATGCGCCCAACTTCCTCAAGCCGGCACTGGCGCGCGATACGCAAGAGCTGTGCTATGACGGCCTGACGGTGATGTACTCCGGGGTGACGCACACGCCGCTCTGGTCGGCGGAGCATCTGACGCGTGATCGGGTGATGCGTGCCGAGAGCCTGCCGCGTGTGGATAGTTTTCATGAAGAGCCACAGATCCCGGAGGAGTTTCGCTCGACGCTTGCGGACTATCGGGGCAGTGGCTTTGATCGCGGGCATATGTCGCCCAATGGCGATATGGGGACGCCTGCGCAGCAATATAATAGCTTTACCCTCGCCAACATCGTACCGCAAAACAGCTATAACAATCAGAATCCATGGCGGGAGCTGGAGGAGGCCACCCGCATGCTGGTCAAGCAGGAGGGTGAGGCGTATGTGATCACCGGTCCGGCCTTTATCGGTAGTCAGCTACAGAAAGTCGGCAATGTGCTGGTGCCGACCGATATCTATAAGGCGGTGTATTTTCCGCGCGATCATGTGGTGGGGGTGTATTTTTCGCCCAATGATGGCTCCGGGCAGGTCGAGGTGATTTCGCTGGCGGTCCTGTCGACTCGTATCGGACTGGATCTGTTTCCCAATCTGCCGGGCCTTGAGAAAGATATGCGCATCAATATGCCGCTGTCGACAGGGGAGTCGCATCAGCGCTATCCGGTCCATCAGGCGCGCAAGTCTACACACAAGAATTATGCGCAGCCCTATCAGCTGCAGCCCTCACAAGTCGGCCTTTTGGTCCGCATGGCAGAGGCGCTGATCGCCATACACCAGCAGCATGTGCGTGAGGCACAAGCGCATGAGTAAGCCTCAGGATTGCCGGGAAATGGTTTTCTTGGGCAATCTGTGCTTCTACTTTAAAATCCAAGGACTACTTTAAAATCAGGGACTATAGGCCCGAATAAAACGCTGTACCACTTCCTCGGTATAGCGCTCGCGCTCGGCGACATCAATCTTGGTGACGCCCAGCACCTGCTGCATATGACCACAGCAACCACTGAAGGCCGACAGGAAATACTCTGCCGCAAAGGCGAGATTGGGGATATTGAGCTTGCCCTGCTCGTGCGCCTGCGAGAGCAGACGACGCATCTCGGCCAAGCCATGTCGGGGACCGGCTTCATAGAATTGACTCGCCATCTGCGGGCTCTGTGCCGCCGAGCCGACGATGAGCCGGTATAGCTCCACGGCTTCCTGATGTCCGATCATGCCCTGAAAACGCTGGGCGACCGTGTAGAGTGCCTGTGTGATCGGCATCTCGATGGGCAGATCAAAGCACAAGGAGGGCAGCTGCGCCTGACAGTGGGCTGAGACCGCCGCACCAAACAGCGTATCTTTATCCTTGAAATGACTATAGACCGTGAGCTTGGAGACGCCCGCTGCCGCAGCGATGGCATCCATACTGCTGCCTTCGTAGCCGTGCTGCAGGAACATGCCTTTGGCTGCCGTGAGGATCGCGGCGCGTTTGGCCGGGTCCTTGGGACGACCGGGCGTGCTGGTCGCAGGTGCAGGCTCAAGATCCACCGGTTCTGGACCGGATAAGGCATCGGGCATCGTACCCGATCGGGCGCCCGACATCGAATCATGAATGTCATCTACAGGAGGGGTCATCGACATACTCGTACCGCTTTAATTCTCGTCTATTGTGCCATGAACACGATGACAGTGCATTGGCACTGTTGCTCGTTTCTTACCCATGTCTCTCGATGCGACCTGCTGGCAGGTCATCGTCAGCGGCATATCGGTCATCAGTCGCTTTTGATGCCATCTGGTCAAAAAAACCGATGAACGTGGTGCAAATATATATTGAACTTTTCAGTACACTAATATTACTATACTGGTCAGTATACTAAAAACTGACCAGTGACATCATGTGATTTTCTGTGTCGTGTGCGCGGGGTTTATGTATCCCCGCCTGCAGAGGATAGAAAACAGCCGCATCGATGCGTGCGACCTGATGCACGTGGTCTGGATAGGCGCCTAAATCAGAGGTCTGTAAGCCATGAATACCATCCCCAATGCGATTGTCCTGCGGTCTTTGAGTCTGGCGCTGAGCCTGCCTCTGGTCCTGAGCGCCTGTAGCAAACATGAAGAAGCCAAGCCCACACCACGTCCAGCGATGATGGTCCAGCCGAGTACGGCAAGCTTAACGGTCAACAACTATGCCGGGCAGGTGACGGCGTGGGTGCAGCCGCAGTTGGGCTTTCGCGTCGGCGGCAAGATCATCCGCCGCGTAGTCGATCAGGGCTCGATCATCAAGCAGGGCGAGGTGCTGGCTGAGCTGGACCCGCTGGATCTCCAGCTACAGCTGAAGTCGGCGCAGGCTGGCGTCGCCAGTGCCGAGTCGGCGGAGCGTGTCGCCAAGGCCGACCTTGAGCGCTACCGCCAACTGCTGGCGCCGCATGCCATCAGCCAGTCGCAGTTTGATCAGATCGATAATCAGTACAAGTCCGCCGCATCTAGCCTTGAGCAGGCCCGCTCCCAGTTGAAACTCGCCGAAAACCAGATGGCTTACACGGTGCTGCGTGCACCGCAGGACGGCGTGATCATGCAGCGGCAGGCGGAGGCGGGACAGGTGGTGACGGCGGGTCAGCCGATCTACACCATGGCGGCCAAAGGCGACCGCGAGGTCGTGATCGGTCTGCCGGAGCAGGATGCGTCGCGCTTCCGTGTCGGGCAGTCGGTGGTGCTCACCATCTGGTCGCAGCCGGATGTGCGCTATCCGGCCCATATCCGTCAGTTGTCTCCAGCCAGTGATCAGTCGCGGACCTTTGAGGCACGTATAGCCTTTAATCAGGCCAACCCTCCCGTCGATATCGGGCAAAGCGCCCGCGCCTATATCGTGGATAACCAGCGGCAGGGCACGCTGACCGTACCGCTCTCCGCCGTGACGGCAGAGGCGGGGCGGCCTTTTGTCTGGGTGCTGGACCCTGCGCATTCGACCATCAAGCGCACCTTTATCCAGACCGGGACCTATGGCCTTGAGTCGGTACCGGTGCTGTCGGGTCTGTCGCCTGATGACTGGCTGGTGTCTAACGGCGTGCAACTGCTGCGCGATGGCCAAGAGATCCAGCCCGTCGACCGCATGAACCGTCCGATCCATGCCACCGCAGGCGCTGGCAACGCCCGCCCGCAGGCCATCTCCGCGGCGCTGACGATGCCTGCTCAGACCATGGCTCCGGCAGAGACTCCATCACATGAGACCCCAGCGCCAGCTACATCCCACGCAAACACGACGATACCATCGCCATCCGTCACCCCTGTCGCTCTGACGCCCATGAGTCCAGCACTGGATCAGCAGATCAAACGCCAGCAGGCGCAAGAGATGCAGGCACAGTCGGCACGGGTCGCAGGTTAAGGGCGGGGGATCAGTATGATGAATTTTAACCTCTCCGCCTGGGCGCTCAAGAACCGTCAACTGGTGCTGTATTTCATGATCCTGCTCGGCATCGTCGGCATGATCTCCTATACCAAGCTCGGTCAGAGTGAGGACCCACCGTTTACCTTTAAGGTCATGGTGGTGCAGACGCTCTGGCCCGGTGCCAATGCCGACGAAGTGGCACGCCTCGTCACCGATCCGATCGAAAAGAAACTGATGGAGACGGGTGAATACGACAAGATCATCTCCTACTCACGGCCCGGCGAGTCGATGGTGACCTTTATGGCCCGCGACTCGATGCACTCCAAGGACGTCCCCGACCTGTGGTATCAGGTCCGGAAGAAAATCGGCGATATCCGGCAGAGTCTGCCCGCCGATATCCAAGGGCCGTACTTTAATGATGAATTCGGCGATACCTACGGCAACATTTATGCGCTCTCAGGCAAAGGCTATGACTATGCCGTGCTGAAAGACTACGCCGACCGCCTGCAATTAGAACTGCAGAATGTGCCCGACGTCAGCAAGGTCGATCTGATCGGCCTTCAGGATGAGAAAATCTGGGTCGATGTCTCCAATACCAAGATCGCCAATCTCGGCGTGTCGCTCGCAGCCGTGCAGCAGGCGCTGCAAGCGCAGAACGTGGTGACGCCCGCAGGCTATTTTGAGACGCCGACTGACCGGATACAGATGCGGGTCGGCGGACGCTTTAAGACCGTGGATGAGATTCGTCATTTCCCCTTGCAGCTCGGCACCCAGACGGTGCAATTGGATCAGATCGCCGATGTGCATCGTGGCTTTAGTGATCCGGCCGAGCCGCGCATGCGCTTTATGGGTGAGGATGCCATCGGTATCGCGGTGTCGATGAAGCCTGGCGGCGACATTCTGGCTTTGGGCAAGAATCTGCAAACCACCTTCCAGTCCTTACAACAGCGCCTGCCGGTCGGGATGGAGTTGCGTAAAGTCTCTGACCAGCCCGCCGCGGTCAAGTCCGGGGTGAGCGAGTTTATCGATGCCTTGGGCGAGGCGGTGATCATTGTCCTGATCGTGAGCTTCTTCTCCTTGGGCTTCAGGACCGGGACGGTGGTGGCGCTGGTGATTCCACTTGTGCTGGCGATGACCTTTGCGGTGATGCATTTCTTTGATATCGGTCTGCATAAGATCTCACTTGGCGCGCTGGTGCTGGCACTGGGTCTGCTCGTCGATGATGCGATCATTGCGGTTGAGATGATGTCGATCAAGATGGAGCAGGGCTTGAGTCGCTTAAGCGCCGCAAGCTATGCATGGACTTCGACGGCGTTTCCGATGCTGACCGGTACCCTGATCACGGCGGCGGGTTTCCTGCCGATTGCGACCGCCGAGTCGAGTACGGGTGAGTACACGCGCTCAATCTTTGAGGTGGTGACGATTGCGCTCCTCGTGTCGTGGCTGGCGGCGGTGGTCTTTGTGCCTTATTTGGGTGATTTGCTCCTGCCTGACTTTGCCAAGCAACGGCTGAAAGGCCAGCAGGGCAGTCTATGGCAGCGATTACGCGGTAAACGTCCAGCGTCACCTGAGCCGGTTCCTGAGCCTGTGAATATGCCTATCGTTGCTACTCAGCAGCGTGATGGCCTGCACGATCATGAGGGGCACGATCCCTACGCCACACCGTTTTACCAGCGCTTCCGCCGTATAGTCACATGGTGTCTGCAGTATCGTAAGACGGTGATCGCGATTACGGTGGCGGCTTTTGTGGTGTCGATCGGGCTGTTTAGCCTCGTGCCGCAGCAGTTTTTTCCGGCGTCGAGTCGGCTGGAGCTCATGGTCGATATGAAACTGACCGAAGGTGCGTCCTTGCTTGCGACGGAGGCCCAAGCCAAGAAGCTTGAAGCCTTGCTTAAGACCCAAAAAGGCATCGACAACTACGTCAGCTATGTCGGGACCGGTTCGCCGCGCTTCTACCTGCCGCTCGATCAGCAGTTGCCGCAGGCGAGCTTTACCCAGTTCGTGATTCTTGCCAAGACGCTGGAGGATCGTGAGCGACTGCGCGTGTGGCTGATCCAGACGCTCAATCAGCAATTCCCCGATGTGCGTACCCGTGTGTCGCGCTTGGAGAATGGTCCACCCGTGGGCTATCCAGTGCAGTTCCGCGTGTCGGGTGAGGATATCCCGACCGTGCGGGCACTTGCGCGACAGGTAGCCGCCAAGATCCAGGAGAATCCGCATGTGGTCAATGTCCATCTGGACTGGGAGGAGCCGAGCAAGTCGATTTTCCTCAATATCGATCAGAACCGCGCGCGCATCCTCGGGGTCAACAGTCAGGATCTGGCGAACTTCCTGCAAAGCTCTCTGACCGGCGCAGCCGTCAGTCAGTATCGTGAGAATAAATCCCTGATCGACATTCAGGTGCGCGGTACGGCGCTGGAGCGGAGTCAGGTCAGCGCGCTGTCGAGTTTGTCGGTGCCGTCGACCAATGGTGGCACGGTATCGCTGTCACAGATAGCGACCATTGAGTATGGCTTTGAAGAGGGCATCATCTGGCGTCGTGACCGTCTGCCAACGGTGACGGTGCGTGCCGATATCTATGACAACACCCAGCCCGTGACGCTGGTCAATCAGATTTCACCGACGCTGGATGGTATCCGCAAGGTGCTGCCCGCAGGCTACAAGCTGGACGTTGGCGGTACGGTTGAGGATTCGGCGCGCGGGCAGAAGTCGGTCAATGCCGGGATGCCGCTGTTCCTCGTGGTGGTGATCACCCTGCTGATGCTACAGCTTAAGAGCGGCTCTCGTGCGGCGATTGTCTTTATGACTGCGCCGTTGGGCTTGATTGGCGTGACGCTGTTCTTGCTGCTCTTCCAGCAGCCGTTTGGCTTCGTTGCCATGCTGGGGACGATTGCGCTGTCGGGGATGATCATGCGTAATTCGCTGATCCTGATCGATCAGATTGAGCAGGATATTCACGCGGGATCTAGCCCTTGGACGGCGGTGATCGATGCGACGGTGCGGCGCTTAAGGCCGATTGTGCTGACGGCGATGGCGGCGGTATTGGCGATGATTCCGTTGTCGAGGAGTGTGTTCTTTGGGCCGATGGCGGTGGCGATCATGGGGGGATTGATTGTGGCGACGGCGTTGACGCTTTTATTCTTGCCGGCGTTGTATGCGGCGTGGTTTAGGGTGAAGGTGCCTGAGGCTGATGCGACTGCGTCAAACGCATGATAAGCAGAAAGCCTGTCTGTGAAATATAGGCAGGCTTTTTGACATCTGGGAGCCGCCTGCCGCGGGCCTCACTTTTGACTGGCCAAAAGTAAGCAAAAGCCCTTGTGATTGGAGAACTCGCCATCCATGGCTCAAACAGCTCCAATCACCACGTCCCTGTGAAAGAGCATGCTTTGCAATAGAGCGTGAGTTTTAACCCGCTTTTTTATGTGAATTCATAATGTGTGCTGTTGCTTTTCGCAGGGACGCTGAGCACAGCTGTCCGAGCCATGGATGGCGAGTTCTGTGCGAAAAAGGGGTTTTGCTTCCTTTTGCCCAGTCAAAAGGAGGGCCCGC
>JASLEL010000444.1 GCA_030151145.1 Aquirhabdus sp.
TCAATCCAAAGGCTATGTTAAAGGTCATGAGAACTCTTCAGAGCATTTTCGCTTTGGCGCTTTTTTGTGGTGGGTTTCGAAAAAACCATCTAAGAGCGAGCTTGCTCATTTGATCAAGCTTTCATTTCTAGATGCTGATGATCTCATGGCGGAGGATGCGCGTCGTTATTTCAGAGACTGTGAAAATTTTGACTCTGAACATCATGAGTTGATTCTAAAGCTGAGCGAGTAGCGTGGGTTTGAACGCTGGGTTTACTTTGTTCTCAGCTTCATTTGCATAGAGGGATCTGGTGATGAATACAGATGTGGATTTATTTGATCAAGCCTCGGATGCATGGGACAGAGAGGACTTTGAGACGGCGTTTTTAATTTTCCATGCGCTGTCCATGCAGGGCGATGTCAATGCGTATGCCAATCTTGGTGTCCTGTATGAGCAAGGCATGGGTACTGCACGGGATATCGATCAAGCGATTTATTGGTATAAAAAAGCATGGCGCTGCGATGGACAGACGTCGGCGTGTTCTAATCTTGCTGACTTATATCAGAAGATCGGCAATAGACGCGCTGCGTTGTATTGGTGGAAGAAAGCGGTCGCTGAAGGTGATGGCGAAGCGGCTTTAGATTTGGCCAAGACGTATCTAGCGCGTGATCTCAAAGTCAGCCGTGACAAGGCCAAGTCGCTTTTGCAAGTTGCGGTATCATCGGATGTTATCAGTTCAGGCGGGCGGGAGGAGGCTGAGCATTTACTCGCTCATCTTCGCTAGCGGTCGGTATTGTATGAATCATCAGTTAAATTTTTGGCCTGCCCATATCCCTGCATGCGTAGGTATCGGAAATTAGGTAATATTGCTCCTGTGGAAAATTTGATCAATTTGGTGCAGGGAGCACGCGATGCGACAGTCTTTATTTCCATCTGATGATGCCTTGCCGACGTGGCTGCATACGGTTTTGCTGATGGCCATCGTTTCGCCGTTTTGTCTTTCTCTGCTATGGCCCGGGCTGCAGGCGATCAGGGCTCATGAGCTGGCCCCGTTTGGGTTTCAGGGGGATTATTTCTTTGGCGGGGTGATGCTGCATGGCAGGCAGGCGGTGCTGGCTGGGTTTGCGCTGGTGATGCTGGCGGGGGTGTTTCCTGCGCTGGCGCTGTGTCTTTCAAGATTTGAGCGTGTGCGGCATTGGGCGTGTATCAGTATGGGGGTGCTGTTTGCGCTTTTTCTGGTGTTTTCTTATGGGGTTTAGCGGGTTTTGGGTGTGAGTTTTAGCCTGCGGCTGAGATGATGGTTTGATTCGATCAAATCTGAAGCGGTGGGTGAGGTTAATTCCGCCGGTGGGTTAAAACCCACCCTACACGAGCTATGTTTGTTTATCGCATTACAGCGGACATCTTCCCCTTTTTCTCAGGATTGCTATTTTTCTGCGATAGTCGCTGTTATCCATATGCTGACGATAGCCCAAGCTATTCATTTTTTTATTAGCATCGTACTGGTATAAAACTCCGCAACGCAATTCATTGTCACCCAGCATAGCTGCTTTCATTTTCCAGTAGTCACAAAGTGTTGCTTGATTATCCTCATCCACACAGTAGTAAGTAAATAGTCCTTTTGCTGCGTGAACATCGCCTGCGTTAGCCTTCTTTATTATAGGAGCCAGTTCAGATGGCGTGGCTGCAGGTGGCGCGTGTATATAGTCGCCAATCTCAGCATCTGGCTTAGACCAGCAAGCTAATGGCATGCTGAGTAAAGAAATCATCAGAATAAGCGGTATGTTGCGCATGACTGATCTGCTTGGGCCAAAGTGGGACATCTGACTGTGAGTCGAGCATATCTGAAGTTTTTGATTTATTTTGTGAATTTTATGCTGTAGGTGCTATTTATATCGTTGGTGGGTTGAAACCCACCCTACATGAGCTTGTGATTTAATCAATGATCAATGGCAGGATTTGATCAAAAAAATGAGGGTTGGCTTCAATAGCTTCTGTTGTAAAGACGTAGTCTATCCGTGTTTCATCCAGCTTAAGGTCATATACAGTCACTTGAATCCAACCGGTTTCCCAAAAATCCACATCACCAATTTTAGATTCATTCTTAAATTCTACGCGCTCTCCACTATACGAGCCAAAATTTGCGAATTCAGATTGATGTGAGTCGTAGCTAAAGGTAAAGCCTTTCATCTTTGGCTTTACCTCGGTGTCAAAGTCCTGCATGGTTTTAATGATCATTTTCTCTTCACTCATCTATCCGAGCGTGCAGCGTGGGTTGTAACCCGCACGCTGCATTGCATATCCGTCTCTACGATGTACGCAAACATCGCTTTGATCAAGGGGTGAGTCAGCGCGGCGCCACATGCTGCTGCCGGCTCAGGGCGTCGATTGCGGCTTCAAACTGGGCAAAGCGCTGATCCAGTATCCGGTTTTGCGCGGCCTTGTCATCTGCTGACAGGAAGGCGTAGCGGATGCTGCGATAGACGGTTGCCTTGAGTTCGGGGTAGGAGGGCTTGTAGCGTGTGGCGTAGAGCAGGTATTCATTGCTGATGTCGCTACGCGATACGCCTTCATCATCGGTCGAGATCAGGAACGGTACGCCAAACTGACGGTAGACGCTGATGGGGTGGGCTTGGCCTTGGACGCCCAGGATGAACTCGTTGCTGGTCAGGTTGATTTCGACCGGAATGTCGTGTGCCTTCATTTCCTGTAGCAGGGATGGGGCGTCCGCTTCGTAGACGATGTCGATGCCATGTCCGATGCGTTCGGCGTGGGCGACTTCGACCGCAAGGCGGATATGATCGCGCAGACCTTCCGGCGGCACCATGCCGAGGGTCAGCTCGCCAGCGTGCAGGGCCAGATGGACATCGGGGTAGCGCTGATGGAGGAAGCCGATCATCTGCATGTGCAGGGCGTAATCGCGCATCGCCACGATGCCGTTTTCCGGTCCGACGATGTTGACGCCGACGATCAGCGGATTATGGTGCGCCGCGACAAAGGCGGCATACAGGCCGGCAAAGGTATAGGATGCCTGATTGTTACGCGAGACATAGGTCTGAAAGCGGATGCTGAAGTCGGCATCATTCAGACCGCTGGCATAGCCAGCTAGGGTGTCTTTATAGGTGCCGATCAGGCTTTGCGTTGCGCTGTCGGCATCCAGTGCGGCAGTGGCGCGGGCGAGGACGGGGGTGACGCTGCCGGCATCGGCATCTGGGGATAGCGCGTCGATGGCAGCAGTGATGCTGGGGTCGATCTTACTGTCCTTGGCGACGGGCGCACCTTGAAACATGGTTTCGAGGTATTGCAGGTTTTCTGCTTTGGCGCGGGCTTTCAGCAGTAGCAGTCCGCTGTGCGGCGTGTAGCCGGAGGTGGCACCGAAATAGCCGAAGGTGTCGAAGAACTGTTTGTCTGGTGGCGGTACTTCATGGCTGTGATTATAGTAGTCCTTGTCTGACCAGCGCATGAGCAGGGCACGATAGAGGTCGTTGTTGGCACGAATTTCTGCGCCGCTCAGGCAGGGGTTGCCTGCGGCTTGGGTGACTGGCGGTTGGGTCTCGATGCGCAGGGTATTGCTATAGATGCAGTATTTCTGCTGATCGACCCAGTCCAGATAGGTTTCGACGTAGAGTGCGCCGGTGTAGTGGTTGTGCAGGTCACCGCCTTTGGGCAGCATGTGCATGAACAGGGTCAGTCCGGAGATTTGCGGGTCGCCACTGAGCAGGCTGTCGTAGTAGCGGCTGGTGACGGTGGCGGCGTTGGTGACGGTGGCGCTGTGCGGTTTTGCCGATACTGCCGTGACGGGCAGTAGGGCGATGGTGGCGAGCAGGAGGGTGTGTTTGATGTGCTGCATGTTGGCTCCCTGATCTTAGTTAAGTTTCGTTGAGGTTTGTCCAGTTTCTTTTCATGATTCAGCAGTTTAGTGATACAGCGATTTAGCTATACCACGTTTGAGCAGTAAAGCGGTTTAGTCTTAAAAAGGGCTCTGTCCGAGTCGGCGGCTGTCGAGTTTTATGCTTAAAGTCTTGTAATTGGTAAATTTTACAGCTTTTTGAGAAACATTGATGATATTGGAAACTTTAATAAATTTATTTATAACAATGGTTTATATATAAAGCCGCAACACACGCTAACCTATCCAATGTGCGCTTTTTTCCTTTCCCTGCGTATCCTGCAAAGGTGGGAGGGTTTCCAAGTCCAAGCATTTAATTCCGTTTCAACTGTTCACCGTCACATCGCGTTAAGCGGTATGTGGCGCATGACTGATCTGCTTGGGCCAAGGTGGGACATCAGGCTGTGAGCCCAGCATATCTGAAGTTTCTGATTTATTTTGTGAATTTTATGCTGCAGGTGCTACTTATACCTAGGGAGGGTGAAAAGCCACCCTAGGTAGGTGAGCTGCATTTGTTACTTCTCATTCATATCCACGACGGGGATTTTAGGATTGACAGCTCGCTTCACTTTAGAGACGCCAGAATACAGGATTGATGTGAGCTTTTCGTCTTTGTCAAAGATAAAGCTGATTTGTTGGTTTTTTAGATTTTCGGCATGTCCTAGGCTACTTTGAATGGTGTGTCTTTGTATAAAGTAAATCATTACATAATGGCTAGGTGGCTGATCCAAGGATTTGTTCGGCGCTGCGCCATAGGCATCAGGTGCATAGCCGAGAGTTTTAACCACATCTTTGCTGACTTCGCCCAGCTTCAATCTTTTCAGGTTATGGACGATATGATTTTTCCGCTGGATGTTGATCTTTTCAATCGTGTTTGCTGGGTCGGGTTTAAGTGGATATTGGGTTGGATAGGGTGTCTGCGCTTTACTGGATGGGCATGCCAGAGAGAGCATCAGGATACTCATTAAGAAAACATGTGGTTTATATGTCATGACTGAACGCTCTAAATGAGTATTTCAAACAACGGGCATATGAATCGATCGTGCGTCGATTTCGATGATGTCACCGCTTTGCATGTGGATTTCCAGATGCAGCAGGTCATTCGCGAATGGCGTAGGGCCGATCACTTCGTACACTGATGTGCTTGGACCCCATTCACTATGCTTTGGGATATGGAGTTTGGTGAATCCTTGGG
The DNA here is from genome assembly GCA_030151145.1 of Aquirhabdus sp. Taxonomy (GTDB): domain Bacteria; phylum Pseudomonadota; class Gammaproteobacteria; order Pseudomonadales; family Moraxellaceae; genus Aquirhabdus. Next base: position 5,065 of record JASLEL010000444.1, read on the forward strand.
C
>JASLEL010000091.1 GCA_030151145.1 Aquirhabdus sp.
CATCGCCCTTTGAAACCATCCGTCAGCTACCGGGAGTGAACCTCAATCAGGCCGATGCACTGGGCGCCTATGAATGGGGTAGCCGGATCAGTATTCGCGGTTTTAACCAGAACCAGCTCGGCTTTACGCTGGACGATGTGCCACTGGGCGATATGAGCTATCGCAACTACAATGGCCTGCACATCTCGCGTGCCATCATCAGTGAAAACATCAAACGCGCCGATGTATCAGAAGGCGTCGGTGCCATCGACACCGCCTCGACCAGTAATCTCGGCGGTACGGTGCAATTTTACTCACGCGATCCGGAAGAAAAAGCCGGTGCCGAGCTGTCACAAACGCTGGGTAATGATCACGACCGCCGCACCTTTATTCGCCTCGACACCGGGCGCTTTGGGGATAATAAATTCAGCATCAGCTTCGCCGATCAGGACGCGGATAAATGGAAAGGTGACGGCCAACAGAAGCAGCAACAGGTCAACGCCAAATGGGTCACGGACTTTGACAATGCCAAGCTGACTGCCTTCGTCAACTGGTCCGACCGCGAAGAAGCCGACTATATGGACCTGTCCAAAGACTCCGTCAGTCGTCTCGGCTATCGCTGGGATTACTACACGCCCAACTGGCAGGCCGCCATCAACTCCGCCAAGGGTATTTGGAGCAGTGGCGAGACCTCATCGGACGATGCGTACTTTGCTGGCTCAGGTCTGCGTGAGGACTGGTTGAGCGGCGTCACACTGGATTACAACTTCACAGATCGCCTGAAATGGAAAACCACCGTCTACGACCATCATCAGGACGGGACCGGTACCTGGTGGGCACCGAACCCACCGGAGCCCAATGTCAGCCTCAATGTGCCCATCGCCCTGCGTACGCTGGGCTTTGATATCCAGCGCGAAGGCATCCTGTCGAGCCTAAGCTATGAGGCAGGCATTCATCACCTGCAAGGCGGTCTCTGGTATGAGCACAACCGCTTCGACAACTCGATGCGCTTCTATAGTCAGGATAACGGTCCAACCAGCCTGCTTGATGCACCACCGGACTATGCGGCGTACTACACCCGCTTTAATGATCTGTTCCGCACCAACACCGTGGTCGCCTATGCCGAGGACAGCATCACGTGGACGCCTGCCCTGACGACCAAGATCGGCTTTAAATCGCCGCACACCACCATCAATGAAGCCAGCCAGCCCGATACCGACCCAGCCTTCAAGCTGAACGGCAAACTGACGGCGCAAAAAGCCATCCTGCCGCAACTGGGTGTCAACTATAAGCTCAATGACGACCATGAGCTATTTGCAGACTTTGCACAGAATCTGGAAGCCTATCGCGGGGTGGTCAAAGGCGGTGCTTCGCCGTTTGATACCACGCAGGCAGGCTTTGATGCGGCCAAGCCCAATCTTAAGCCTGAAGAGTCCAGTACCTTCGAGACCGGCTGGCGTTTTCATGATCGCGGCCTAGAGGCCTCGCTTGCCTATTACCATGTCGAATTCAAGAACCGCCTGCTGGCACTGCAGCAAGGTTCGGCCATTCAAGGTAATCCCTCGATTCTGGTCAATGTCGGCGGTGTACGCACCGATGGTCTGGAGGGGTTCCTTGCAGTCAGCCCGGTCAACCATGTCCAGTGGAAAAACTCGCTGAGCTTTAACGACTCGCGCTATCTGGATGACTTCTCATCCAGCGGCGTCACCTATGCGGTCAAAGGCAAGACAGTCGTAGACTCTCCGCGTATCGTCGCCAGCAGCACCCTGTCCTATGACGACGGCCATGCATTCGGGCATATCGGCATCAACTACACGGGTAAACGCTACTATAGCTACACCAACGACGCCTCGGTCACGGGTTATGCACTGGTCGATGTCGGTGGCGGATATCGCTGGCGCAATCTGGGCTATGCCAAAGAGCTGACACTGAATGCCAACATCAACAACCTCTTTAACAAATCCTACTTTGCCTTTGGGGATAATCCCTTCCCAGCGAGTGACCCGCAGGGACAGTCCTATAATCTCCTGGCAGGTGCGCCGCTCAGTGCGTTCCTGACTGTCGCTGCAAAATTCTAAGTCGATTTTGCTCGTAATCTTGAACACAGCAAAAGCCGGGCATCACCGGCTTTTGTCTTTAGGGGTATGCGTTGTAAATCACCTCAACCAGACCGCCATTTCTCTCATCGCCTCGCATCTCCTCTCACTTGTCTATCTCAGCATTCAATAAACCAAGCGTCCAAGAGGGCTTTTCTACAGCATCCGCTCAACCAGCCAGCACGATAAATCGTGATCATGGACACAGTAAAATAAAACACACATATCATTATCATGTAATGAAAAATTTATGAAGTTAAAACGATAACTAGTTGACAATCAGATGCAGAGATTTGTATAGTTCAATGTGAAAGGAAGCAAAACAGGATGATTTGCTAAACAAGCCTAGACTGGCGATTCAATTAGATTTTTTCTAAAATGAACCTCATTCGTGCCTTAAATTTGTCACGAATACGCTCTAGTTTTGCCCGCATTTGCCTGATAACAGACTTTCACTCGACCTCAAGCAAGAATAACTCCCAAGGAGATAGGGACATGGCAAAACCAACACTCACCCAACTGACCACCATCGACGGCTTCATTGCTTCTGCACTGGTTGACTCCAGCAGTGGCCTGAGCCTTGCTACTGCGGGTAGTGGCATCGATCTGGAACTGGCGGCTGCAGGCAACACCGAAGTCATTCGCGCCAAGCGCAAAGTGGCCGGTGCACTGAAGCTCAACGACAACATCGAAGACATCCTGATTGCACTGGGCAAGCAATACCACCTGATTCGCCCACTGGATAAAAACCCGGATATGTTTATTTATCTGGTTCTGGACCGCGCCAAATCCAATCTGGCACTGGCACGTCATACACTCAAAGGTTTCGAGCAGGACCTCAATTTCTCGTAAAACATGCTTAAGACATGCTATCGTTAGGGCAAGAGACCCGTGCTCTTGCCCTATCCTGCCCAGCGCCAGTTTCAAGCACCATCCGCTTCCAACATTCGCGCTTCCAGCAGCGTATCTGATCACCAAGTCATCATTGCGTGATCGCCCCTTGCGTCATTTAACACACCCACTGCCCTATAGTATCTTCAGGATTAGACATGACCAGCCTCTATCCCGCAGGCAACAAACAGCCCTCTCCTTTATTCCAACAATTAGCCAGACGCTGCCTCGAAGAGCTGGTTGCGTCGGTCGATGGTATACAGAGCGTCTTGCTGGCCTCTGGAGACGGCTTTGAAATCGCATCCTTGATCCAGCAAACCGGTCTGGATGGCGGCAAGACCTCAGCCGTCAGCACGTCCATTCTGTCTCTGATCCAGTCATTCACCTCAGAGATTCATCTGTCGGAGTGTAAATCTCTCGTTCTGGATGCCGAGAACGGCAAAGCCATTATTACGGAGATTCCCCACGCGACCGCCCCTCAAGTGCTGGTCGTCATCACTGCTGAGCAAGCATTATTGGGGCACGTCCTGCATGGTATTCGTCATTGTTCCAATCAATTGGTCGCTGCACACTAAATAGAGACAGGGTTCGCACATATCGTGCCAATCTACAGCCCGCAGACAAAAAAATTGTGATCTATTTCACTTGTTTTTCATATTTATAGACGGTATGCTGGTGATAAGGCGAGCGTGTATCATGTAACACATGGACTGAATCAGATACGTGCGTCTGTGTATCCATCTTCTACTCATGCAAAAGGAATTTGCCACGATTATGAAAACATTCATCCGTATACTGCTTTATCTTCCTGCACTTGCGCTCGCAACCATGCTGACCATCAAGCAGCGCATGACTGCAAAGCCTGATCTTGCCTATGGCTACAAGATACAAATCCCCAAGAAACGCATGTGATCCTGATCGGCTGGGAGCATACTGACGAGCGTGCTTCCAGATCAGGGAAAGTCCCGTCATCATACGCGTCGCCGTATACGTCTATTGCAGCCATCAGATTGCACATTACGCGCTTCACAGCAAGTCAGCACGCGTCGCTATCGCCAGCCCAGCTTATCAACGCTATACAGGGCATAAACAGCCCGCGCAACACATATCTCGACGCCATTTGCCATTGGTTATGCTACAGATTGCCCTACCCATCATCGCAAAACGGCGTGTCACACCTCATCCCGACTTAGGCTAAAGCGGCCTCCCCCTCCAAGGGTCGCTCACGGCGACATGACGCTATAGATCAGGGACATGAAGCATGCCCAGACCTAAACAGCCGTAGCCAGCAGATCACCCAAAAACACACAGCAACCGTTCACGCTGTGTCAGCTACGATACATGTCAAGGCATGTTCACTGGACTTTAGCATCTCGCAAATTCGATCAGCCAACTGATCCAGACCAATTTTGATCACAAACCAACCTCTCATCTACTTACTCAGTGTATCTGCCCGCACTGCCTGAGGTTGATTGATCACCCTGAATCCATTTTAAAAATGACAATCTATGGCTCACCATCCAGCCGTATTCACCCGACCTTTGATTTAGATCAAAC
>JASLEL010000195.1 GCA_030151145.1 Aquirhabdus sp.
GCGTGCTGGTCATATTAGAGACGCCACTGGATAAGGATTGCTCGGCAGTTGGGTTGTCCAATTGCTGATAGACTGAAATTCCGGTGCTGAGCAGTATGCCGAAGAATGCGATGATCAATAATGCCAGATAAAGCGCTCCGGCAGTTCGCTCCCACTTCGGTGTGGGGCGCTCGGGGCCAAAGCGATTTGGTCCCGCTGTGCCTTTGGCCAAAAACAGATAAAGTACGAACAGGACAAGCACGACTTCGCTGACCACGATCAGCCAGTCGGGAAGTAGACCAGCAGTTGGAAAATGGTCGTCGAACGAGGTGAGTAATGAGAATATCGACCACAATACTGACCACCATCCACTGCGATTCAGATCATGCAGACGACGAATATTCAGAATCGCAATGATATATAGCGTGACCGTATAACTGATGGCAATGAGTCCGTACGTGACCCAAGGTGGGGTGGGCGTTGGAGCGATGGATATCAGTGTAGAGACCAGACCTGCCAAGACGACAACGCCCAGACTCGCGACCAGAATCCATGCCAGATAGGACGTGCGTGTGAAGCGACCGTGATACGACCAAGGTTGATCAGGTCGCGGGTCGGGTGTCGTTGAGGAGTGCATAGTTGATCTTGGTTTGCGTTAAGAGCTAGAGCCATTATCCGGATGAACGTTTGGGGCTGCCGAGGCGTCTGATGGTGCCTCTGCCGTCGTTGCTGGTGGCGTGGTATCCGCATTCGCCTGATCGGTGGTCGCCGGTGCAGAGTAGTGGGCGTCATGCGAGCGCTGGGCGTATTCCTGATAGGCCGGGATTGCGATGGCAGCCAAAATGCCGATGATCGCGATTGGGACGAAGATGATGTAGATAAATCCGCAGACTCGTTCCCATGTCGGAGTTGGGCGTACCGGACCGAAGCGGTTGTCTCCTTTGGTGCCCGGCGCAAATATGAGATAGAGGGCAAAAAAGAAATTGATCAGGGGAATGAGCAGCAGCAATGCGAGCGTACCGGACTTGTCCAGATCGTGTAGTCGGCGGATGGTGAAGATGAGCTGGATATAAAGTTCCGCGAGATAAACCATCACTAACGGTAGAACGCCGATCACAGAGAATGATCCGGTGTCGGTGGCCGCCGCGAAGCCCAACAGCGCCAAAATCGAAGACAGGATAGAGAAGGCGACTGATATACCAATGGTCGCGACCAGGCTCCAGCCCAGGTAGGACATACGCCCAAAGCGCCCTGTGTGGGACCATGGCTTGTCATCCGTAAGGGCGGGTGGCAGTCGTGGCGGCTGAGGGCGGGTGGGTGTATCAAATGGAGACAGGGTGTCGGTCATGCAGCACATCCTTGAGTATTGGTATAAAGGTTTAGATACGATGATTAAAATTGTAAAAAAGGGGTTTGTGGAGAAATCATCCCCTTCTGTATAGCGGGCTTTGGTCGACAAGTCAAATGAAAGTCCCTGCTAACCGTTTATTTATTTTATGATTTTAAGGTGTTTGAGAGAGCTGGGCGTGGGTTGGCTTGAGGTAGAAGGCAGGTCGACAGACGACCTGCGCTTGTTTTATGAACCACGGTACACGTAAACAGCGATAGGCTGTTTAGCCAATTCACGATGCTGCATCGCTGGTCGGATGAGCCTCTACAGAGGTGGTGCTGTCCGATGAGGTGCTTGGGTGTGCATCTGAGATCACTGCCGATGCGGGTATCATCGGGAATGGAAACTTGCCGTGATTGTGAACGGCCGAAAAGACTGCCGAAAGGACCAGTCCGGCGACCATCAGGCCGATGACCATGAAGGCAACACTCACCCAGCCTAGCGCTTGTTCCCATTGCGGGGTCGGACGTTGCGGACCGAAACGGTTCGGGCCGTCGGTTCCTTTGCCAAGGAGGATATAAAGAAAAAAGAATAAATTAATCAGAGGCACAAAGGACAGCAATAGCCACCAGCCGCTTTTATTCAAGTCGTGTAACCGGCGGATGTAGAAAACAAATACTACGTACAGGAAGGCGAGATATGGAATAAATAAGATCGCAAAGCTGCTGCCATTAAAACTGGGCGTCCCGTTTGACGCAGTGAAGACTTGAAGACCGCCAAAAATGAACATCAGCGGGAAAACGATGACATCTAATGCCAGACCTAACAATAATCCCCACGCAAGAAAAGACAAACGTCCGAAACGGCCTTTGGCGGACCACGGTTTATCGTTTGCGGGATTGTAGTCGGAGGGCAGTGCAGGAGGCGTGCTGAATGGCGAGTTGGGTGAGTCGGTCATGCTGATTTCCTGATTCATCTTTATTCAAAATGGGAACCGCAATTGCTCCCCATGTATAAAGCGAAAATCAGCACGAGTCAAATGAATTTCTAGTGGTGTGAAGGGGTTAAAAACGATAGGGTTATCTTGGGCGTGACATGCGCTGTGGGCGCTGCACGCGCACTCAGATCTGCCACTCGACAAAGTTCTTTAAGAGTTGCAGACCCGCCGTATGGCTCTTCTCGGGGTGAAACTGCACGGCAAAGAGATTCTCGCGGGTGATGCTGCAGACAAACTCATGACCATAGGTACAGGTTGCCGCAGCGACGGCAGGGTCGGCAGGTGCCACATAGAAGCTATGCACGAAATAAAAACGGCTATCCTGTGCGATGCCCTGCCACAGCGGATGGCTCGGGTCGGCCTGATGCACCTGATTCCAGCCGATATGCGGGACTTTGAGGCCCTCCACATCGGGAAAGCGTAAGACTTCACCGTCAAAGATGCCAAGACAGTCCACGCCATCATTCTCAGCCGAACGCTGCATCAGAGCCTGCATCCCGACACAGATCGCAAGCAAAGGCTTGTTGAATGCCGCCTCGCGCACCGCCCGGTCTACACCCGCCCGATGCATCTCGGCCATACAGTCGCGCATGGCACCCACACCGGGAAAGACGATCTTGTCGGCGCGGGCGATGGTGGCGGGGTCATTGGTCACATCGACGGTCGCGCCGACATGCTCCAGCGCCTTGGCCGCCGAGTGAAGATTTCCCATTCCATAATCAAGCAGGGCAATACGGGTCATGCAGGATTCCTGACAGCAATAAATCTTAAATCTCAATAATTAAACGACGCAGCCCGACGTCTCCGTCGGGTCGAGCGGGCTTATAGACTGCCTTTGGTTGAGGCAATGGTCCCGGCGGCACGCGGATCCATCTCGCAGGCCATGCGCAGGGCGCGGGCAAAGGCCTTAAACACGCTCTCGATCTGGTGGTGGCTGTTCTTGCCCTTGAGATTGTCGATATGCAGTGTCATCAGCGCATGATTGACAAAGCCCTGAAAGAACTCGGAGAACAGATCGACATCAAACGTACCGACACGCGCACGGGTAAACGGAATATCCATAAACAGACCCGGACGTCCGGAGATATCGATCACCACACGCGACAGCGCCTCATCCAGCGGAGCATAAAAATGACCGTAGCGACGGATGCCTTTCTTGTCACCCAGTGCTTTGGCAAAGGCTTGCCCCAGCGTGATGCCGCAGTCTTCGACCGTATGGTGATCGTCGATGTCCAGATCGCCGGTGCATTCAAGATCAATATCAAACAGCCCGTGACGCTTGATCTGGTCCAGCATATGATCCAGAAACGGCACGCCACTATTGAGCGTGCCTGATCCTGTGCCATCCAGATTGACGCGGGCGCGAATCTGCGTCTCATTGGTGTTGCGCACGACTTCGGCGCTGCGGGCGGGCGTGGTGGACTCAGTCATGACCATACTCATCGGAACTCATCGGACTAAAACTTATCGGATTAAAAATAGCATTCAGCCCGGAATTATAGCGCAACGGTTGAATAATTGGGGACTTGCGCTAGAATCATTGTTCGCTGAAGAGGGAAATGCAATGCCGATCACCGTACATGCCTATGAAACGCTGGATGACAATCTGCGCGATCAACTGGAAAACCTGTTTGATATCAGCCCCGAATTCCCCGATGGCATGGTCGCTGTCGCAAAGTTAGAAGAGGCACTGGCCGAGAGTGCGCAGTCTTATACGACTGATTTTCATGCCAAGCTGTATACAGCAGAGTTCAACGACAAGGTCATCGCCGCTGTTTGGGTGATCGGGCGCGGGTCTGAGCGCGTGCTGAAGTATGTGGTGGTGCATTTTGCCAATCGTGGTCGTGGTGTCGCCGAGCATCTGATCCGCGAGGTAACCGAGCGCGAGATGGCACTCGGGGTGCGCACGTTCGTGCCCGGCTGCGGCGCGATTCATCGCACCTTATCCCATCTGGGACTGGTGAGCCACGAAGCCTAAGATGTCTAAATCGTTGTTTTAATGATCGCAATGCGACCAGGTGAGCAAGAATCGGACATCCGGAGATAATTTGCAGACGATTCTCTTGACTTGATGGGGTGATTCCGATTTAATGCACACCCACACGGCGCGGTAGCTCAGTCGGTAGAGCAGCGGATTGAAAATCCGCGTGTCGGCGGTTCGATCCCGCCCCACGCCACCATATATGGATCATACGATCCACAAAAAGCCCTTAAGTCATTTACTTAAGGGCTTTTTTGTTGTCTGCAGATGTCCGGTATGGTCTATTGAAATCCAAAGCATCAAGGGGGTAATCGGGGGGGGCGACCTAATGCCATATAAATATTTTATAATTATCAATGTAATAGATGTAAATTCATGTGTAATGAAACATGGTTTCTATATCTAAGAGTAGAAATTGTCCAAGTATTGGTTCTGATCATCTAGGTTGGCTCTAATTGAGTATCGGCATTCCATAGTGGAAATGCTCATATCTATCGATAGATTGAATCAACAATAATGAATTATGGATTGAGCCCTGTGGATTCTTTGAGCCTATTCGTTACTCGTGGTATCGCCAGTATTGTTTGATGTGATGAGGAAATAACGATCCACACAATTTCGTTATTGATGTTAGAAGAATTCATTTTGTCTACATTGTTCGTTAGAAACTTGTTAATATGGATCCACTTTTGGGCTAATATTGTTGCTTAATCATGAAAAAAGTGGCTTTGCTCCTCTTCTTATGTAGTACGCATGTCTTTGCTGGCGATACCTCTGGTACGGTGGCATCGTATACTGTTCAGCCGAGTGGTAATGTATTCTTGTTTAGTGTGACCGGACAAACAGCATCTCCAGCCTGTAACACTTTAGCCCGTTATGCTGCTGATCTGACAACCACAGGTGGTCGTACTGTGGCGGCAGCGATCATCGCGGCATTTGCACAGCATCACGTTGTTACTGTAGCCGGTGTAAGTGATTGGTCGCCGAGTAATGCCTGTACCATCAATAGTGGTTCTGAAGATGTGGGTTATGTCACACAGTCGTCTTAATATCTGCTGTCATTGTTTTTGATTAGAAAAGAGTTTCCTGATGAGTGTCAGAAAAAGACTGCAGCGCGGATTTACCTTGCTTGAGCTGATGATCGTGCTGGTGATCATTGGCTTGCTAGCAGGGATCATCGGTCCGAATCTCTTTAAGAATCTGGAAAAATCTGAAAAAACCACCGCACGTGCGCAGATTGACGCGTTCACCAAAGCGATTGATCAATATCGACTGGATACGGGGAATTATCCTGATAAGACGGCCGGACTACAGGCATTGTCTGTGGCTCCTGCAGGGGTACAGAACTGGAATGGGCCTTATCTGAAAAAGATTCCCTTAGATCCCTGGGGAAGCCCCTATCACTATCAATCCCCCGGCAGTCACAACCCGGCAGAGTACGACATCTATACACCCGGTAAGGATAAAAATAATACGGATCCATCCACGACCATTGGTAACTGGTAAGAGGGCATTGGATGCCGACTTTTCAGGCCAACATCATGACCCCGGATGGTCAGCGCCAGCGGAGAGTGGTGGAAGCATCCAACCCGCAAGAGGTTGAACAGCAACTGCAGGCCGAAGGCGTATTGATTCTCTCGATCAAGTCGCAGCAACGACTGGAGTGGCTGCGAAGTCAACAACGCTTTGACCACATCATCTTTGTCCATGAACTCAGAACACTACTTGGTTCTGGCCTGTCCCTCACCGAAAGCCTTGATGTCCTGCTGGATCATCGCAAACAGTCTGCTGAATACGACACCTTGCAGCGTATTCGACATTATCTGCATGAAGGACTATCACTGTCACAAGCCTTGCTGCATTTTCCAACCATCTTTCCATCATTGCTGATTGCTAGCATTGCCGCCAGTGAGCGTAATGGCACATTGGTCGCGGCATTAGACAGTTATATCGGTTACAACGAAAAGATCTCCGTACTGCGCAGCAAAATCTATAACGCCTCCCTGTATCCCATGTTTCTGATCGGCGTTGCCATTCTGGTCGTACTGTTCCTCATGATGTATCTGGTCCCGCGTTTTGGGGCGATTTACGATGGCGTCGATGTCAAACTGCCCTTTGCATCCCGGCTGATGCTCAATTTCGGCTCATGGCTGGGGCACTATCGCTGGTGGGTGATGGCGGGTTTGTTGATAGGCGCAGTCCAGATCATCCGTTATGTCGCCAAACATGGCTTGGAAGAAAGTCTAATGGCAGTGCTGTCCTCCTTTGGACCACTGCGCAGGCGATTGCAGACCATCTTCCTCTCTCGCTTCTATCGGGCATTGGGACTGCTGCTGCAAGCGGGTGCCTCAGTGCTGTATGCCATGGACATGGCTGGCAGTATGCTGGATCAGAGCGGGAAAGAGCGGCTATTACAAGCTAAAGAACTCATCTTGCGTGGGGTAGGCTTAAGTGAAGCGCTACATACCACCGGACTGACTACCACTGTTTCTGCACGTCTGCTGGCGGCGGGGGATCAGAATGGTGAAGCCGTCGCCATGCTCAAGCAATCTGCCGATTTCCATGACCATGATCTGAGCCGGTTCATTGACCAATTCTCCCGACTACTGGAACCGGTCCTCATGATCGTCATTGGGCTGTTTATCGGCTTGATCGTCGTGTTGCTTTACCTTCCGATTTTTCAACTGGCCAGTGGTTTGCAATGACTTATATCCTTCGCTGGTTTCAGACCGCAGACCTGTCTCATTTAACACCGGACTTTCATCGACTTGATCGTCAGATTGCCATCCAGCAGCAATGCATGATGACCACGATTGATCAGGAAACTTGGCTGGTGTTCGGGCGAGAGCCGCATGAGCAGGATATCAGTTGGGCTAGCTATTTAAGTGATAGCCCGATCAAGATTGGCCAGATCCATCCCGATGCACAATCCCATTTCCAGACCCTACTGCAGGGGCAAAGTATAGCAACCTCAACCCATGCGGTACCGCGTGCATCACAAAGCGCAGGTCCAGACGGTCATCAGGTGGTGAATATCGTCGATGGCGCTATCTACGATGCCTATGAACGCGGGGCGAGTGATATCCACTTTGAAAATAATGTGACAGGCTTGGTGGTCAATTCCCGGGTAGATGGCGTATTGACTGAAGCTCGCACATTGTCCGAGCGCAGTGTCGCGGAACAAATGGTGTCACGACTCAAGGTACTCGCCGAGCTGGATATCGCTGAACGCCGCATTCCTCAGGATGGTCGCCTGAGTGTGCAAATTCAAGGGCGGGATATTGATCTGCGTGTCTCCATCATGCCGGGTCTGCATGGCGAGGATGCAGTACTGCGGATTCTGGACAAGCAATCGATTGCCAAAGGCGACACCTTGACACTGGATCTGTTGGGCTTTGATGCAGGCACGATGACCACCATCCGTG
>JASLEL010000196.1 GCA_030151145.1 Aquirhabdus sp.
ATCAGGAAGATGACGAGCAGGAGGAACGCGATCCTATCTATGCCGGCCAAGTCGATGTCAGGCATATCGATCATCATGACCGCGACCTCCATATAATAACGACTGCGCCAAGAAGGTGATGATATGTCACTCGAATCGATCAGGCAGGGTATAGGGGCTGGTTCCCGTTCTTTCTTTCAGCAGCGATCATTGCGGCCACGGTGGTTTTTGCCGTGTTTTCTGGTGTGTACCTTATCGGCCTGTGCGGTGCACAAGCAGGCGGACTATATGGAGGCCATCGGTGCACCGCTGCGCGACTTCAATCTCATCTACGTCCCGGTCCCCGATGCGCTGGAGCAGGCCAAGCTGCATCCCTATGCTATTCCAGCAGACTGGAGCTGCACGGGGCTGAATGCGGAGATTACGGCGCTGGATGAAGTGTTGGGACCGGATGGCGATATGCCGTCTACCGAGAAGACCCTCTGGCAGAAGGGCAAAGATGAGGCCAACTCCCAAGCCGTTGGTGCGATCCGGCATACGACTGAGGGCTTTATTCCCTTTCTCGGCTGGGTGCGGCGCTTAAGCGGCGCAGAGCGACACTCCAAGCAGGTAACGGAGGCCATCGGCGCCGGGTCGATGCGCAGGGCATTTTTGAAAGGTCTGCGTGTGTCGCGCGCGTGTCCTCTCGTCACCCCGCAGGCGGCCTATGGGCAGCCGCTATTCCTCTTACCGGATCAGGATTAGCACCTGATCGTCAGGATGAGGTGGGGTTGCTGATCAGGCTGACTGTAGTTGTGTGGCGGCGCTGCTCTGGACCTTACGGACTGGCAGCAGACGCGTCAGTACATCCGACCAGCGCGGGCGGGTATTCCACAATGCGCGCAATTGATCAACACGGTCATTGGGCAATGAGTGGACAGCGATACGCTCCCACACGGTCCAGAACTGACTGGCAAAGCTGCCGGTATTGTAGTGGATGCCAAACTCCTCACACACCGCCTGTACGTGCGGTGCCATCTCTTTATAGCGATTCGCGGGCACATCGGGGAAGAGATGATGCTCGATCTGATGGCTTAAGTTACCCGACATGAAATGCATGATGCGGCCGCCAGTCAGGTTGCTGGAGCCTTTGATCTGGCGCAGATACCACTCGGCTTTGGTCTCGACATCGATACGATCTTCAAACACCTCGACATCTGCGGTGAAGTGTCCGCAGAAGATGATCGAGAAGGACCAGATATTACGCATCAGATTGGCGACGGCATTACCCGCCAGCACCGGCAGGAACATCGGTCCTGCGATGACGGGGAAGAACACATAGTCTTTGAGGATCTGCCGACGGGCTTTCTTGATGAAGGCATCGACGTACTCCAGCGCGACTTTGCCATCGACTTTGCCCGACAGATATTCATCGATGCGGGAGTTCTGCAGTGCCACGAACCATTGAAATCCCAGCATCATACTGACCGAGAAGGGCAGATTGGCGAGGAAGCGCGGATGCCAGTCCTGTTCGCGCGTCATGCGCAGCAAACCATAGCCGACATCGTCGTCGCGGCCCAGCACATTGGTATAGGTGTGGTGCTTGAAGTTATGCGTGTAGCGCCAGTCTTTGCCCGAGCAGGCCATGTCCCAGTCATAGCTATTGCCCTGCAGACCGGGATCGTTGAGCCAGTCGAACTGACCGTGCATGACATTGTGCCCCAGCTCCATGTTTTCCACGATCTTGGAGATGCCGAGCAGACCTGCGCCTGCGACCCACACGGGTGGCAGCCAGCCGCCAAACATCAGCATGCTGCGCGAGATGATCTCGCTGTAGCGCACAAAGTCCCGTACGGCATAGATATAGCGTGCGTCGGTCTCACCGATTTTCGCCATGGTTTCGCTACGGATGACATCAATACGACGACCAAATTCGGCGATCTCGTCCGAACTCAAGACGCGGCTTTTGGGGGTGAAATAGCTGGTCGAATGCAAGGTAGTCACGGTCGTTGCTCTTATGTCAGTGGTTGATGCCGTCTGTCGATGAGGTTGCGCGAGATATCAGGGCCCACGGTTCGCCTGTTGCGTCAGATCAGATCAATCATCAATCTATTCAGGGTTATAGTTCATTCAGAATAGCGTGATCGTATGACAAGTGCATGACTGTATAGACGCGTGTACTGTCATGGCGGATTAAAAAAACAGGCCACACTTTCGGTATTGTGTAACATGGACGAACCGATAGTGTGACCTTTTATTTTGAAAAGTATGTCGTTATTGCGTTTTTTGTTGTGAGATTGTGGTGATGTGCCTAAGCCCCGATACGAGAGCAGGGCTTAGGCAAAAAATAAGGCTGGTGCAGCATGGACGCTGCACCGTTGAGCGGGTTTAGACCGACTCGGATTGGTTCAGACGCTTGAACAGATTGTTGCTAAAGCTGCTGTTACGTTTAAAGGTACGTTTGATACGATCTACCATGTTGTCCGGCAGCGAATGCTCGGCGAGGCGTACCCACACGGTCCAGAATTGCTTGGCAAAGCTGGCCGAGTTGTAGTTCTGACCGTATTCTTCGCACAGGGCGCGCACGGCAGGTGCCATTTCCTGATAACGGTTGGCAGGCACATCCGGGAACAGGTGATGTTCGATCTGATGGCTTAAGTTACCGCTCATGAAGTGGATGATCGGACCACCGGTGAAGTTACTCGAACCGCGGATCTGACGCAGATACCACTCGGCCTTGGTTTCATTGGCGGTGTTATCTTCCATCATCTCGGCGTCTTCGGTGAAGTGACCGCAGTAAATCACGGCAGACGACCACCAGTTACGGATCAGGTTAGCGACGGCATTACCAGCCAGTACCGGCAGGAACATCGGGCCTGCGAGCAGCGGGAAGAACACATAGTCTTTGCCGAACTGACGCAGGGCTTTCTTACGCCAGTTCTTCGATTGGACGTAGACGTCTTTCCAGGTTTTTTCACCGGTAAACAGCACTTGTTCCAGTTCCAGACGTTGCAGGCTCAAGAGCCACTCAAAGCCGGTCGACAGCACGATACCGATCGGCACGTTGAGCAGGAAGCGTGGCTCCCATTCTTGTGCACGGGTCATGCGCATGACGCCATAGCCGATGTCGTGGTCTTTACCGAGGACATTGGTGTAGGTGTGGTGCATGTAGTTGTGGGTGTATTTCCAGTCTTCACCGGTACATACGGTATCCCAGTCATAGGTGGTGCCGTTCAGGGTTGGATCGTTCAGCCAGTCGAACTGACCGTGCATGACGTTGTGACCCAGCTCCATGTTTTCAACGATCTTGGACACACCCAGCATACCGGTTGCCAGCAGCCAGACCGGTGGAATCCAGCCGCCAAACATCAGCATGGCGCGCGAGGCGATCTCGGTGTAGCGGACGAAGTTACGGACTTTGTAGACGTATTTGGCGTCTTGTTCACCGACTTTGGCCATGGTTTCGCTGCGGATGGCTTCGATGCGACGACCGAATTCGGCGATCTCATCCGGGGTCAGGACGCGGCTCTTGCTCAGCTTGTATGGCATAGTTGCGATCATATTCATCGTGGCATACTCATCTTAAATTAGTTAAAAAATTCGTTTCGGTATTCGTTATACGCTTATAGATCAATCACGACAGGGGTGACAGCCTCGCTGATGCAGAGTTTGATCTGGACATTGTTCTGGTCGTTGATTTCACCGGTCAGCTGGTTACGCACGGTACCGCTGACTTTGCTACAGGCACAGGTATTACAGATGCCCATACGGCAGCCGTAGGTGGGTTTCAGGCCAGCCGCTTCGGCGCTGGCGAGCAGGTTGCCTTTGGCCTCAAACTCTTGCTGGCTGCGGCGGAAATTCACGGGTTGGGCTTCGGCATTCTCATCGACCGCGACCGGCAGGAAGCTCTCCTGACTCAGGCGATCCGACCAGCCAAACTCGGCCCACATCAGACGGGTGGCTTTCATCAGGCCGGGTGCGGCACAGACGTAGGTCTCACGGGTGGCAGCATCCGGACACAGGCGGTCCAGCGTGTCTGCATCAAAGCGGGCAGGTTTCTCTGCGCTATCGACGATGATGTGCAGGTCGAAGTGCGCGTGGATGGCAGCCAGCGTCTCAAGCTCAGTGCGGAACGCCGGATCACGCGAGTAGTAGATCAGGGTCACAGGCTGGGTTGCGCGGGTCAGTGCCTGCTGGACCATCGGGACGATCGGGGTGATGCCGCTACCGGCCGAGATAAACAGCACTGGCGTCACGGCGTCTTTCAGCATGAACTCACCAGCGGCTGGCGTGATCTCGATCACATCGCCGATCTTGGCGTTGTTGGCGAGGTAGCCCGATACGCGGCCTTGTTTTTTGACACCGATCACGAGCTTGCCGTCAGCTGCGTAGCTCTCAGGGCTGCAGACCAGACTATAAGCACGCTGGTAGCGCACACCGGCAATCGACACGGTGACCATGATGAATTGGCCGGGCTTAAAGCTTGCAAAGCGGCGGTTCAGCAGGTGCTTGGTCGACAGGGTGACTTTGACCATGTCGTCTTCGATGTATTCGATGTTGTCAATGCGGGCCATGGTCTTGGACACGGTCCACAGCGGGTTGACCTTAGCCAGCAGGAAGTCGGCAAAATCCTCACGCACCCAGTGCGGACGATAGCTGTTGGCTTGGTAGTCGTTGTTGCTGGCGATAGTTGCTTGCATCTCTCTCGTCCTCTTCAGGGCTTCACCGTCAGCCTAATCTTCGACGGTGTACAACACGTTAAATTTGGGTCAGCGGTCGGTCAGGGTTTGATCTTCTATATACTGACGGACCGCTTTGGGTATTCGTTAGTGTACACATGTAATATTAGTGTACGCTTGTTCACTAATATACGTGACTTTAAATTTTAGTCAACACTTGTACACTGAAATTTTTGTTATTTTCATTTCGGGGTCTGGGGTGAATTTGCTAAACTCAAGGCCTGCAATGTTTTGCGGTCTTTTTTCATCTTTGAATTCGAATCAATACAAGCAGCTGGAAGTGGTCTATGTCTCTACGCGATGAGCGCAAACAACAAAGTCGGCAAGCCTTGCTTGACGCGGCTCTGGCGCTCAGCAGCGAGGGCGGGCGCTCGTTTGGCACCATCAGTCTACGTGAAGTGGCGCGTGAGGCGGGGCTGGTCCCGACGGCCTTCTATCGGCATTTTCAGGATATGGATGAGCTGGGCGCGGACCTCGTGGACTATGCTTCGGGCAGTCTGCACCGCCTGCGCATGAGTCTGCGCGAGGGCTTTATGCTCACGCTGACGGATAAGAAATACTCCTCGACCACCCGCGACAGTATCGAGCGTTTCTTTGCCGCCATCGACAAGCAGCCGGAACATTGGGCTTTCTTGGTGCGTGAGCGCTGGGGCGCGTCGCTGGTGGTACGGCGGGCGATAGACAAGGAGGTGCGTTTCTTTACCGTCGATATGGCGGAGGATCTGCATCGGCTTCCGGACTTTAAGAATCTTGAAAAACAAGACCTGTCCAATATCGCCGAGATCTTGGTGAATCTGGCCTTTACATGGGCCATGACCTGGATCACGCTGCCGCTTCTGGATGAGACGATGTCGCTGGAGGAGCAGCGTGAGCAACTGATCGGGCGTGCGACCCGTCAGACTCAGGTCCTCAATCGTGGTGCGTCCAACTGGCAGAGCGCGCCGCGACTGTCGAAGGATACGGCTGAAGATCCCGTCGCCCAAGTGACTGCAAAAGTTAAATAAACTCTCTAACTTTCTGATCAGATTTACATAATCAGACGGCTAATTCAGTCGTAGGATGGGTTTTAACCCATCAAAGGCGATGTATGTCAGTCAACGGTATGAGATTTCTCTGCGTGATCATGGCTGACGATTCTTTAGCAAATCTGTCTTGGTTTTTTTTGGATCGTGTGCGTGAACCATGCAGCTTGATGGGTTAAAACCCATCCTACAGCTTGCTGTTTTAGCACTCACACAAATCGAGGTCGATTCATGACTGAATATTTTTCACAGGTAGAGCAGTGGTTTGCTGAACTGTTTCAGATTCTGGTCAACGATCTTCCTGCACAGTACGTTGCTCACTTAAATGATGATTTTATTTACTTTGATGAATGCGGAGTTGCACTCTTTGATTTGATCTGTGTGATTGAGCAGGATGAGATCAGGATCGGTCCAGATGCTTTTGGTCTAATCCACAACATGGCACTTGCAATGAAAAAAGGTGATGATCCTTATGAGCGTGATGAATACGCACGCTATTTTGGGTCATATGATGACTATCTCGCTTTAAAAGAGCATGACTTATGATGTGCCTCAGTCGTAGGGTGGGTGTCGCCCCATCCTACAGCTTGCTGGCTGGGGCGACATCACTACAGGTAAGCAAGCGGTAGGATGGGCTTCAGCCCATCATGCTGAATTTGATACACACCCTTCATCTCCATGAACGAACCTAACAATCTTTAAAAGCCCTATGGCCGTCTCGACCGAATCACAATGATGGGCTGAAGCCCATCCTAAGGCAGAGTAAGGGCAGGCGACACCTCGCCTTTCGCCACATCCTCCCGCGCCTCTCCAAAATCCCGCTACGCACCCAGCAGCCCCACAAAGACCCAATGAAAACCCTGTGGAGATCTTGCCAATCTGAGATTATTTTGAATATTTTATGAATAATGTGATTCTTGGCTCATTATTGTGTTGAAATAGTGCATTATTTTGTGATGTCATAGAGACGGATGCATG
The DNA here is from genome assembly GCA_030151145.1 of Aquirhabdus sp. Taxonomy (GTDB): domain Bacteria; phylum Pseudomonadota; class Gammaproteobacteria; order Pseudomonadales; family Moraxellaceae; genus Aquirhabdus. Next base: position 6,698 of record JASLEL010000196.1, read on the forward strand.
CCCGTCAGATGGATTTCGCCGCACTACACAACCGAGAGG
>JASLEL010000201.1 GCA_030151145.1 Aquirhabdus sp.
CAAAAAAAAGAGGAAAGACTGCTCGCCTTTCCTCTTTTAAGACTCAGACCCGCTGGGCACTCGCTCAGTTCGCCAGCACCAGCTCATAGCTCACGAGCTGCCCCGGCTGCAACGTCACGACTTCATCGCCGACCCGGCCACACTCGACACAGACCATATGCTGCCAGGCATCGGGAGGCATGTCGCCCAGACGCGCAGTCTTCTCGACCCATGGATTCCACACGACGGCACTGGGACACTCGGGCGCCAGTACCCAGATATCATGCGCGTCCACACCGGTCTCAATCTGGTAGCGCCCTTGCCCACCCTGATAGATGCGATCGGTCTCAGCTGTAAAGCGGATTGGATCGGCTTCACGCTGGTCATACCCCGCCTCAGGCGCAAGCTGATTATAAAATGGCACCTGCTCCAAGCCCGTCACCGCAACCTGATCAATATCCGGCACGGCAAAGTAACTGTGGAAGGCAAAGGTAAAGTCAAACGGTGTCTCGTCGCTATTGGCGACACTGAAGGTCAGGCGCAGGCTCTCCCCCAAGTGGACTTCGAGCATGGTCTGAAAGCGATATGGCCAGATGGCAAGGCTCTCATCGCATTCTTGCAGGGTAAAGTACAACACATGTCCCGTCTCATCTGCGATGGCATGATGCAGGCTCCACGGCAGATTGCGCGCAAAACCATGCGAGATGATGTCGGGATTGGTCGGGTGCTTGCCAAACCATGGAAAGCATAAGGGAATGCCACCGCGTATCGCACGCTGCGGCATGTAGTTGGCTGCCTCTGACATCCAGAGCAGCGGCGGGTGGTCATGGCGCTGATATTCAAGCACCTGTGCACCCTGATAAGCAATCACCGCCCGGCAGTGCTGATTTTCCACCACCCAGACTGGCTGTCCTTCCTGTTCGGTCGTCTGACCACGCCATTCACAATGCAATCCGGCAATGCGTGTACTTCGATCCAGTTTCTCTGGAGGAATCATGATACTGGTCATTGGTATAACCTCCCATGTTTCCCGACACTTAACGCTGCGGGACTTGAATTAATAATACAAAAAGTTCATCTGAACAAGCCGATTTTAATGACGGTGCATGTCATTCTGATGATCGGTCATTCCATTGGATACATCCGTGTACACCACATCCTGTGGCGATAGACAATCAGCAGCAAAAACCGACACGCATATGCATCCATGCACTCGGGCAGCCTGCTTCTGATCAGTCACTATCCTGATCACATCTTGCAATAAATCCTTTGCGGTACCACCCGATCAGGGGGATTCAGAATGACATGCACGTGCTGCTATCAGCAAAGGTCATGCCAAAAACGCACAAACACAGGCCAAAACAAAAACGCCAGCACGATGACCTGCATCGGCTGGCGATTTTACAAGCTTATGGATTGTTTATCTTTTTATTTTTTGGGTGTTTTTGGTGTCCGTGTGCGTTCGCCTGTAACACGTGGCGGCAAACCTGTGTGCTGGGTCAGCAGTTGGCCACGCTTCGGTTGCTCACGGCCTTGCTCACTACCCTGCCCGCTGCCTGCTCCGGCGCGTTTACGCGAGTCACCGGCGCTTGAGGAGTTCTTTTTGCGTGCAGCGCTGTACTCACCCTGCTCCGTTTTGGGCTGGAAAGCCGGGATCAGGTGCTGCTTGCCGTTGCCGATCAGGTCGGCACGACCCATGCTCTTGAGTGCCTCGCGCAAGAGCGGCCAGTTGTTAGGATCATGGTAGCGCAGGAAAGCCTTGTGCAGACGACGGCGCTTCTCGCCTTTGACGATGTCCACCGTCTCACTGCCACGCGTCACTTTATGCAGCGGGTTCTTGAGACTATGGTACATGGCAGTCGCGGTCGCCATCGGTGACGGATAGAAGGTCTGCACCTGATCGGCACGGAAGCCGTTTTTCTTCAGCCAGATGGCCAGATGCATCATGTCCTGATCGGTAGTCCCGGGATGGGCTGCGATGAAGTACGGGATCAGGTACTGCTCTTTGCCCGCCTCCTTGCTAAAGCGGTCAAAGAGTTGCTTGAAGCGGTCATAGGTGCCGATGCCGGGCTTCATCATCTTGGACAGCGGGCCGGTCTCGGTGTGCTCAGGCGCGATCTTGAGGTAGCCGCCGACGTGATGGGTGACGAGCTCTTTGACGTATTCGGGATTCAGCACGGCAAGGTCATAGCGGAGACCCGAGCCGATGAGGATCTTTTTAATCCCCTTGATGGCGCGCGCCTTGCGATAGAGCTGCGTCAGCGGCGCATGGTCGGTATGCAGGTTGTCGCAGACACCCGGATAGACACAGGAGGGCTTGCGGCAGTTCTTCTCGATCTCGGGGTCTTTGCACGCAAGGCGGTACATATTGGCCGTCGGGCCGCCTAAGTCAGAGATGATGCCGGTAAAGCCCGGCGTCGTGTCGCGGATGCTCTCGACTTCGCGCAGGATCGACTCTTCCGAGCGGTTCTGAATGATGCGGCCTTCGTGCTCGGTGATCGAGCAGAAGGTACAGCCACCAAAGCAGCCGCGCATGATGTTGACCGAGAATTTGATCATATCGTACGCCGGAATCCGCGCATCGCCATAGGACGGATGCGGGATACGGGCATAGGGCAGATCAAACACATAGTCCATCTCTTCGGTGGACAGCGGGATCGGCGGGGCATTCAGCCACACGTCACGATCACCATGGCGCTGCACCATGGCGCGGGCATTCCCCGGATTGGTTTCCAGATGCAGGATACGGTTGGCATGGGCATACAGGACCGGATCGTCCTTCACCTGCTCGTAGTCCGGCAGACGGATCACCGAACGCTCGCGTGGCGGCAGGCGATGCTTGATCGCCTTGCTCATCGCGGGGCTCGGGCGCAGTTGCACTATTTGCGTGTCGGTCACGGTGGTTGCTACCGCCATCGCGGTATCGACCGTGGTGCTGGGCACGGTTTCTTTGACGAAGCCCTGATAGGACGTGCTCTTGGGGCTACCCTTCTCGACTTCGCAGCTGTCGAGGTCTTCGGTCATCACATAGGGATTGATGATGGCATCGACGCGGCCAGGGGTATCGACGTCGTTGCTGGCGATCTCGAAGTATTCGGCTTTGGCGGGTTTGCGCGCTTCATTGAGGATAAATGAGGTGCCACGCAGATCAGTGATCTGGTCAATCGTATCGCCACGCGCCAGACGGTGCACCACATCGACGATGGCACGCTCGGCATTGCCGTAGAGCAGTACATCGGCCTTGGCATCCATCAGAATCGAGCGACGCACCTTGTCCTGCCAGTAGTCATAGTGCGCGATACGGCGCAGACTGGCTTCGATACCACCCAAGATAATCGGCACATCGGGATAGGCTTCGCGGCAGCGCTGTGAGTAGACCAAGGATGCGCGGTCAGGGCGTTTGTCCGGGACATTACCCGGTGAATACGCATCGTCCGAGCGGGTCTTGCGGTCGGCGGTGTAGCGATTGATCATCGAATCCATATTGCCTGCGGTGACACCGAAGCAATACACGGGCTTACCCAGTGCCTTAAACGGCTCTGCCGACTGCCAGTCCGGCTGGGCGATGATACCGACACGGAAGCCCTGCGCTTCGAGCAAGCGCCCGATGATCGCCATACCAAAGGACGGATGATCGACATAGGCGTCACCACTGATGATGATGACATCACAGGCATCCCAGCCAAGTGCGTCCATCTCCGCCCGGCTCATGGGCAGAAAAGGTGCAGGCTCAAAACACGACGCCCAATGCTTATCGTAATCAAAAAGCGGCGTGGGCTGATGGCCTGAGATGATCGGTGGTGTAGACATAATGAGTCGGTCTTCCGGCTAGGCTAAACAATGATCGCGAAACAAAAGCGAAAACCACCCCGCCACCGACATCCCGGAGGATCAGCGCAAGAGTGGATGAAAACTGCTCATTTTAGCATGAATTGGATTCAATAGGGAGGAATCCAGAAAAGCCGTGTGTAGCGGCTGACGTCGCCTTCAGATCTGCTGGTGCAGCTCGTAAGTCATCAGGCCGAGAAATACCACCAGCCCTAAGTAAAGTACGCCATAGTTGACACGGGTATTCAGCGGTACATCATAGTATTCAGGCGCGATGGTTGAGCGGCCCTTATGCAGATCCCATGCGGCTTTGAGCTGCGGATAGGCCAGTATCGCCACCAGAATCAGCATCGGACTTGGATGGTAGAGGAAGAGCACGATCAACAGCGGCACCCCGATAAACCAGACTTTAGGCGAGATAATGGCCGTGATGCGACCACCATCCAAGGGCGAGATCGGAATGAGGTTAAACAGATTGATCATGAAGCCCGAGTACGCCAGCGCCATGAGCAACTGGCTACCGGTATCGCGGGCGAAGTAATAACACACCAGCGCTGCCAGCGACCCCACGATGGGTCCGGCAAAGCCGACATAGGCCTCGGTCTCGACGCTGTGCGGCATCTCCTTCATCTGGATCCATGCCCCGACGAAGGGAATAAAAGTCGGCACACCGACATCGAGTCCGCGCTGGCGCGCCGCGATATAGTGACCCATTTCATGGCAAAAGATCAGCAGGACAAAACCGACCGCATAGCGCCAACCAAACAAAAAGGAATAGGCCACCATGGAGATGATCATGGTGCCGCCGGTGGTGAAGAGTTTCCCCAGCTTACCCGCGGCTAACAGCCAGACCAAAAGCTTACCCATGATGTCCTATTCCTGCATTAGCCCATGACCTGCCGATTATACACCCGAGGGGTTGTGATCCGATGGCGGGGTGTGAGGCTGGGTCTCTGCCTTAGTCGTGACAGGCGATGCCACTTCCGGCGCAACCACGGGTGCAGCCTCTGGTACTGGTGCTGCGGCAGCGGCAACCGGTGTCGTAGCGACAGGTACAGCTTTCTTGCGACCAAACAGCTTACGCGCCCATGCCGCAACGGCAATCGCAGCGATCACGATCACTTTTTTCAGTGCGATGAGAAGTAGCATCAACTTGCCGAACAGCCCCAGCTTGGCTGCAACCCCACCAGCCACCAGTGCAGCAAGACCGTATTCCGCGACATGGTCGGTCTTGCTGTCAAAGTCATTATAGGTATTGCCGGGAGTAAACTCGGTGGCATTCAGCACCGCTGGCATCTCTGCCTTGATATCACTCATCTGCGACATGCCCGAGACCGCAGTCAGCACCAGCACGCCTTTACGGCCCAGCACACGGATATTATAGTTCAGCGTATGCTCAGGCGCGCCGGAGACGGACAGCTCCTTGGCCCAGTAGAACTTATGGGTGTCTTTGTTGTAGGTGGGTTTTTCCGCCCAGCCCACGAGGGTCGCAGCCGGATAACCAGACTTAGTACGCTCGGCATTCTGATCTTCGGTCTGCTTCTGCATGTCTTTGAGCAGATCATCATAATTAATCTGATCGGCATCGCTGTCTTTGACATGACCGTCTTCATTATAGGTGATAATCACCCCCCAGCCTTCCTGGCTTAAGACATCGTGTGCGGCTGGCACCACCATGCCCAGCGTCTGTTCACCACTGGGCGGATTGCCCCAGGCATCTTCCAGCACACGGCGGGTATCTGCAGGCGACAGGTATTTAAAGGTATCCGGCAGGTTCAGGGTCGCAATGCCGCCCGGCAGGGCGATCTTGCCCGACTGGTAATGCAGGGTCGCCAGAAACTCCTCGGCGGTCATTTTCTTACCGCTCTCGGCAGCAGGCGCAGAGGCTGTGGCATCAGCCGCAGGCACATCCGCATAAACCGGCACAGCCAGCAGCAGGGCAACGGACATCGCTAATGGTGACAGTAAGTGTGGCAAACGTTTAATCATGATTTATCTTCCTTCTTCTCATTAATTCACACAACACACACAATAGTTACAGACTCTAACATAGCCCATATGACACTCACCACCCCATTAATTAAAAACTTAAGCTGATCTTTTACATAAAAAAAACCGCCTGATGTCATCAGGCGGTCATTCCGGTCCACGAGAGATTCGTGATCTGCTACTGACCTAATCCAGCCAGCGCAGCTTGTCACGCAAACGTACCACCTCACCGATAATGGTCAATGTTGGGGCATGGATCGCCTGTCCTTCGATCTGATCGGCAATGGTGGCGACGGTGCCGACCACGACCTGCTGATCCGGCGTCGTGCCTTTGCTGACCAGCGCAACCGGCATATCACCACGCAGCCCATGGGCGATCAGCTGACGGCAAATCTCGCGCAGGCCGACGAGGCCCATATACAGCACCAGCGTCTGGCGCTCATAGACCAGCTCATCCCACGGCAGAGATGGCGAGCCTTCTTTCTGATGTCCCGTGAGGAAGCGCACGCTCTGCGCATAATCACGATGGGTCAGTGGAATCCCGGCATAGGCGCTACAGCCCGATGCCGCCGTGATGCCCGGCACCACCTGAAAGCTCACGCCAGCCGCGACTAACTCCTCAATCTCCTCGCCACCACGACCAAAGATAAAGGGATCACCGCCTTTTAGACGGCAGACGCGCTTGCCGGATTTGGCCAGCCGCACCAAGAGCTCATTGATCCCTTCCTGCGGTACGGCATGATTGGCGCGCTCTTTACCCACATAGATTTTCTCGGCGTCGCGGCGCACCATGTCGAGGATCGGTGGCGAGACCAAGCGGTCATACACCACGACATCCGCCTGCTGCATCAGGCGCAGCGCCTTGAAGGTCAGCAGATCCGGATCACCGGGACCAGCACCGACGAGGTATACCTCACCTTGATAGGGCTTGGACTGCCATTCGGCCAACGCACCCAGCATCGCGCCATCTGCACGCTCGCGCATCCCATTCAGCACATCCTCGGCGATGGGTCCGGCGTAGAGCTGCTCCCAGAACACGCGACGCTCGTCGGGATTCTTGATCGCGGCTTTGACCTGTGGTCGCCATGCGCCCGAGAAGGCCGCCAGATCGCCGTAGCGCATGGGAACCAGCGACTCGATCTTGCTGCGTAGCTGACGCGAGAGGACCGGAGATGCACCATTACTCGAGATCGAAATCAGCAGCGGCGAACGATCAACGATAGCGGGCACGATGAAGCGGCAGTGCGCCGGATCATCCACGGCATTGACCAACACGCCTTGGGCTTCAGCATCGGCAAACACCTGCTGGTTAATGGCACTATCGTCGGTTGCGGCGATCACCAGACGATAACGGGTCAGATCCAGATCAGGGGTATAGCCCGCCTGCACGACCTGACCGCCCGATTGCCTCGCCTGCGCTGCAAGCTCTGCGATCACCTCCAGCGCCAATACATCCAATACGGCACCAGCACGCACCAAGAGATCGGCCTTGCGCAGGGCGATCTGACCGCCACCGACGATGAGGCAGTGTTGCTTTTGCAGGCGTAAGGCAATGGGGAGCACGTCCATGGGTCTACTCGTCAAGCTAATGAATTTATGAAACTAATTTCTTGTTATGGTCATGGCGAATGCAACCTGATGCTGCACCCGCCATACAAAACTCAGCGTACCATCTATGAATCGATCAGCTATTAACGGATCAGCTCAGCACCGCTTAAGTACGGACGCAGGGCTTCCGGAATACGGATCGAACCATCCGCCTGCTGATGGTTTTCCATCAGGGCCAGCAGGGTACGACCGACCGCAAGGCCAGAGCCATTTAAGGTATGCACGAACTCGGTGCGCTTGTCCTGCTTAAAACGCGCTTTCATGCGGCGGGCCTGAAAGTCGCCAAACATCGAGCAACTCGAAATCTCGCGATAGGTGTTCTGACTCGGCAGCCAGACTTCGATGTCGTAGGTCTTGGAGGCCGAGAAGCCCATATCGCCACCACAGAGCAGGACGACACGATACGGCAGCTCAAGCGCTTGCAGGATGGCCTCGGCATGACCGGTCAGGGTTTCTAAGGTCGCCGACGCCTCTTCGGGCTTGACGATCTGCACCAGCTCGACTTTTTCAAACTGATGCTGACGGATCAGACCGCGTGTATCACGGCCATAAGAGCCTGCCTCACTACGGAAGCATGGTGTGTGGGCAACGAATTTCAGCGGCAGGGCCTTCTCATCGATGATCTCGTCACGTACGAGGTTGGTCACCGGCACTTCGGCGGTCGGGATCAGGTAATAGGGTTTGTCACCCGACAGCTTAAACAGGTCTTCCTCAAACTTTGGCAACTGACCGGTACCGCGGAGGCTCTCGGCATTGACCATGAATGGCACATAGACTTCGGTATAGCCGTGTTTGGTCGCGTGGGTATCAATCATAAACTGCGTCAGCGCGCGTTGCAGACGGGCGGGCGACCCTTTCAGCACACTAAAGCGTGAACCGGTGATCTGGGTCGCCTTGGTGAAGTCGAGTCCGCCCATGCCCTCACCCAAATCGGTGTGGTCTTTGACCTCGAAATCAAAGCTGCGCGGGCTGCCCCATGTGCGTACTTCGACATTGTCATGCTCATCCTTGCCTGCCGGGACGCTCTCGTCCGGCATATTCGGAATCGCCAGTGCATGGGTCTCGATCTCGGCTTGCAGCGCGTCAAACTCGGCTTCGACGGCTTTCACCTCCTCACCCACCGCCTGCATACGCGCCATGAGGGCGCTTGCATCGCCACCGGCTTTTTTGATCTGGCCGACTTCTTTGGCACCGTTGTTGCGCTCGGCTTGCAAGGACTCGGTACGGCCTTGCAGGGATTTACGGCGGGCTTCAAGGCCCTCCCAGAGCGCCGTGTCCAGTTGCAGGCCTTTACGCTTAGCCAGCGCGGCATTGATGACATCCAGTTGATTACGCAGCAATTTAGGGTCTAGCATCGCGGGTCCATACTTTTTAAAAGCGGTGTGAAAAGAAGAGATCTGAAAAAATAAGATATATAGCCCATAGTGTAAGGGGTTTGGCGTCTGTGTGGTAGATGATTCTGGCAGGTGATCGGACCACTTGCCCAATCTGTCATAGGGGGTAGCCTTTTACTTTCAGGCAAGGCTCAGGTAGAGTGGCAGACGTGATGAGGTCGGACAAAAAAGCCCGCTGATTCCACTCATGAAGTGAACACCAAGGCTGATTCCCTCACGTCTGATCCGCCAATCAAGGACCTTATCCGTGAGTCTGTTCAATCATTTTCTCATCATCGGTGTCCTGATCGCCGCCTGCGCCTTCCTTGCCATGTCTGAGATCTCGATTGCCGCCGCACGCAAGATCAAGCTGCGTATCCTGGCCGAGAGCCATCCCAATGCGGAGAAAGTCCTCGCAGTACAGGATCAGCCCGGCCATTTCTTTGCTGCCGTCCAGATCGGACTCAATGCCATTGCCATCTTGGGCGGTATCTTGGGTGAAGCCGCCTTCACCCCCTATATCGAAGGCACGATCGGACTCGTCTATCACGGTGCAGCACTGCATACGATCAGCTTTCTGTTGTCCTTCCTGTTTGTGACCACGCTGTTTATCATCTTTGCCGACCTCATGCCCAAGCGCATCGCCATGATCGCGCCTGAGAGTGTCGCCATGCGCGTGGTCAATCCGCTGCTGGTGTTTATCCGTTTTTGCAAACCCCTGATCTGGTGCATCAATGGCATCGCCGACAGTCTGTTTCGTCTGTTTAATGTACCCATGGCGCGTAACGATGAGATCACCTACGACGACATTACCGCCTTCGTCGATGCCGGTGCCGAAGCAGGCGCGATTCATAAACAAGAGCTGCACCTGATCGAGAATGTTTTTGAGCTGGAGTCGCGCACCGTACCCTCGTCCATGACCTCACGCGAAAGCGTCGTATATTTCACGCTCAAAGAAACCGCCGACACGATGAAGCAGAAGATCGGCGCGCATCCTCATACCAAATTTCTCGTCTGCGACGAGACCATCGACCATGTGGTCGGCTATGTCGACACCAAGGACATCCTGCTGCGTATCATCCAGAACCAGCCCCTGACCCCGATCAATGAAGCCACCATGCGCAGTGCACTCATGATCCCCGACTCACTCACGCTGTCGGAGTTACTTGAGCGCTTTAAAGCCACACGCGAGGACTTTGCGGTGGTGATCAACGAATACGCACTGGTGGTCGGCGTCATTACCTTGAACGACGTCATGAGCACGGTGATGGGCGACCTCGTGAGTCAGATTCAGGAAGAACAAGTGGTGCAGCGTGACGATCACTCATGGCTGGTGGATGGCGTGACGCCGATTGAGGATGTCAAACGCATCCTCGGCCTTGAGGCCCTGCCCGATGAGGAAAACTACGAAACCATCGCCGGCTTTATCATGTATATGCTGCGCAAGATCCCCAAGCGCACCGATAGCGTGGACTATGCGGGCTTTAAGTTTGAAGTGGTGGACATCGACAATTACAAGATCGACCAGTTATTAGTGACCCGTATCGACCCACCTTCTCTCGGATAACCACAGGTCACCCCGCATCACCATCTCAGACGACAAGGCCAAGATCGACGACAAAAAAGATAGCATGACGCGATGCTTTTTGTCATAGTCGACAATGCACGTATATGACATTCTTACGCCCTAATTTTTCTTGTTAACCTGAATACGAACCCATTCCTCGCATGAACACCACTTCAACCATCAAAAGCGTTTTCATCACCGGCGCTGGTGCCGGTATCGGAGCAGCCACAGCACGCGTATTTGCCGAGCATGGCTGGTTTGTCGGCCTCTATGACCGTGATGCCGGTGCCGTTCGTCATCTGGCAGACGAGATCGGCGCCCATCAGACCATTGCCGGGCGTCTGGATGTGACCCGACCCGAAGAGTGGAGCGCCGCGCTGGAAGGCTTTGTCGCCCGCGCCCACCGTCTTGATGTCCTGATCAACAATGCCGGGATTCTGTATTCAGGCAACTTTGAAGACACTGCGCTTGAGGATCATTTGCGCACCATCGATGTCAATGTCAAAGGCG
>JASLEL010000215.1 GCA_030151145.1 Aquirhabdus sp.
CAGCTGTGATTGCCGCGTCTGATACGACTCAGGATTTGCCAGCCACATTTGATTTTGCACATATCGCAGCAGCCTTGCTGGCTGTCGTCAGTCAGTGTACCGGTTACCCCGAGGAGGCGTTAGACCTTGATCTGGATCTGGAAGCCGATCTGTCGATTGATTCGATCAAGCGTTTGGAAATCGTCGGTCAACTGGCCCAAAAGCTGGCCCTGACTCACGGACCGGAGCGAGATGCACTGCTTGAGCATCTGGCGACCTGTAAGACTTTACGGGTGATGGTAACAGGGGTGGTCAGCCATACTGAAGCCCAAGTGGCATTTTCTGGCTCGGCCCCAATGCAGACCGCAAGCAATACGACTGAGGATGAGATTCCGTTTGCACGCTATGTGCTGCGTCAGCGGCCGATTTCACATGCGGTTGCACCCGGCTTACGCTTTGAGGGTTTACGCTTTCTGATTACTCAGGATGGTCATGGCATCGCCGAGCAGGTTGCCCGTCGTCTGGAGGCTCTCGGCGCTCAAAGTCAGATCGTCGAATTTACGCCTGACATCGAGCAGTCGGAGTCGCTGAGCAGCGTCGATGGCTTGATCCATCTGTGGAGTCTGCACCCGGACAATCAGGTGGCGGATGTCAAACGCTTCTTTGTCGCTGCCCAAACCGCCGTGATGAACAAAGCACGCCATCTCTTGGTGCTGACAGGCTTGGGTGGGCATTTTGGTCTGCCGAATCAGGATCACCGCAAAGGCGGTGGCCTTGCCGGTATGATCAAGTCGGTGAGCCGTGAATACGATGCCCTGCGTGCGCATTGGCTGGATGTTGATCCTACCGAAGGCGTTGATGTACTTGCAGGCTATATCGAGGCTGAGCTGCGTGCGGCGGATATCCGTCCTGAAGTCGCTTGGCGTCAGGGACAACGCTATGTTCGTGATGTGGTGCATGACCAACTGGCCTCGGATCAACTTGCGGACCTGCCGCTGAATCGCGATAGCGTGGTGCTGCTGACCGGTGGTGCGCGTGGCATCACGGCGCTGGTCGCGATGGAGCTGGCGCGGCGCTATCAGTGCCAGTTGGAGCTGGTGGGGCGCTCGCCGTTGCCTGCATCTGAAGAATCAGCTGTGACGGTCGGTATCCTTGGTCCCAAGCAACTGCGTGTCGCCCTGCTGAACGAAGACCGCAGCCGCAAGCCAGCCGAGATTGAGCGTATCGTGCAGCGGACCTTGGCGGAGCGTGAATTTAGACGGACCTTGGCTGAAGTGCACGCCGCGGGTGGCCGGGTCAACTATACCGCGCTGGATGTGCGTGACGCCGATGCTTTCCGGGACTTGATCGAGAGCATCTATGTCCGTCATGGACGGGTCGATGGCGTGATCCATGGTGCGGGTGTGGTCGAAGACAAGCTGATCCGTGACAAGACCCGCGACAGCTTTGCCCGCGTCTTTGATACCAAGGTCAACAGTGCGCTGGTCTTAAGTCAGACCATCCGTGACGACGTGCGTCTGGTGGTGTTTTTCTCCAGTGTCGCCAGTGCCTTTGGCAATCGGGGACAAGTGGACTATGCCACGGCGAACGACATGCTGGATAAACTCGCGCATCACTGGCAGGGCCGTATCAAGGGCAAAGTGCTGTCGGTGAACTGGGGGCCTTGGGCAGATACCGGCATGGTCTCGGACTCCCTCAAGCAGGAATACGCCCGTAAAGGCATTGGTCTCATCCCCAAGCAGCAGGGGGTTGCGGCGCTGTTTGATGAGCTGGCAAGTGATGCGGGTGAGATTCAGGTCGTGCTGATGTCGGGACGCCCTGAGAGCTTTGCTGCGAGCTCGTCCGCCGTGCTGGAAGGCGTCTGATGAGCAGGATTGCAATCATTGGTATGGCGTGTATTTTTCCGGGCGCTGCGGATATGCCGCAGTTCTGGCAAAACATCTGTCAGGGCGTGGATGCAACCAGCGAGGTGCCCGAGGGGCGCTGGGAAGCGGATTTTTATGATCCGGCAAGCCCGGCCGTAGACCGGTTTTACTGTCGCCGGGGCGGCTTTATCGATCAGCATGCCGATTTTGATCCGCTGGCCTTTGGCATCATGCCCAAGATTGCCGAGAGCATCGAGCCAGATCAGCTCTTGACCTTAAAAGTCGGCTATCAGGCGCTGCAGGATGCAGGCTATCTGGATAAAGCCTTTGCTCGTGAGCGAACCGGTGTGATCATCGGTCGTGGTAACTATGTCAGTGCTGGTGTTTTGCGCCTTGAGCAGCGCGTGCGCATGGTGCCGCAGATTATGCAGACGCTGCGCGATCTGTTTCCTGCGATGGGTGATGATGCACTTGTCCAAGCACGGCAGCGGCTTGAGCAGGAGCTGACTTATTACGGCCCTGATATGGCGTCGGGTCTGATCCCAAATCTGACCGCATCACGCTTGGCTAATCGATTAGACCTGCATGGTCCGGCCTATACCGTGGATGCCGCCTGTGCCAGTGCATTGCTTGCGGTTGAGCAGGCGGCAGGTCTGCTTGCCCGCGGCGATGCCGACATGATGCTGGTGGGTGGCGTGCACCTGTCGCACGATCTGACCTTCTGGGCGACCTTCTGTCAGTTGGGTGCATTGTCGCGCCGGGGCGTGAGTAGTCCGCTGTCGGCGGAGGCGGATGGTATTTTGGCAGGCGAAGGCATTGGCCTTGTGGTCTTAAAGCGGCTGGAGGATGCCGAAGCTGATGGCGACCGCATCTATGCTGTCATCGAAGGCGTGGGCTCCGCCAGCGATGGACGTAGCAGCAGTCTGGTGGCACCGTCCCAGCAGGGTCAATTACTCGCTCTAGAGCGAGCGTGGCATCACGTCCCCTTTACCCGTGATGAGATCGGGCTGGTTGAGGCGCATGGGACCGGAACGCCGACGGGAGATGAGGTTGAACTGGCGACCATGGCAGCATTTTTTGGGCCACAGCTCAGCGATAGCGCTCGTCCGGTGATTGGTTCAGTCAAATCCATGATCGGGCATACCATGCCCGCTTCAGGTATGGCGGGTCTGATCAAGACCGCATTATCCGTCTATCACGGCGTCCTGCCGCCGACATTGCACTGCACGGCCCCGCATCCGTGCTTGGCGGAGACGCGCTTTCGCGTCCTGCCGCAAAAAGAAAACTGGTCAGCCGCCCGCGATCAGCGCGTGGCAGCACTGAATGCCTTTGGTTTTGGCGGGATCAATGCCCATGTGGTATTGCGTGGCCTGCCTGAGCCGGTCGTCGCATCGGTTGAAACCGCCTTGCCCCCAGTGCTGATGCTGGCGGCGGATACACAGGCGGCCTTACTTGAGCAACTGGATCGCGTGATTGCCGGTGAGATGCTGTCGCGGATCGACGGACCACAAGGTGACTATCGTCTGGCGATCATAGAGCCTAATGATAAACGGCTGACCACGGCGCGTAAGGCGGTGCAGTCGGGCAAAGCCTGGGGCGGTCGCCAGCAGATCTGGTTTAGCCCGCAAGGCTTACTGCGGCAGGGTGGCAAGCTTGTGATGGTCTTCCCGGGTGTAGACAGTAGCTTTGCACCGCAGGCGATGGATCTGGCAGCGTATTTTGATCGGCCTTTGCCGCCGTGGTGCCGGACCTTGGACCCGGGGCAGAACCTGCTGCAGGTGGTGATCGGTTTGCTCGGTTTTAACCGCATGCTATACGAGATTCTGGGCGGCTTGGGGATTAAGGCGGACGCCTTTGCGGGTCATAGTGTCGGTGAGTGGAGTGCCATGCTGGCCTCCGGCATGATGGACCAGGGCCTGTCGGACCGCACCAATGAAGGGCTGGATTTTGATGCCATGCGCTTTCCCGATGTGCAGTTTTTGGCGGCGGCCTGTGATGAAGCAACATTGAGTCGCGCCATGGCTGGACTGACACCGGTCACGATGTCGCATGACAATTGCCCACATCAGGTGATCGCCTGCGGTCAACGTGATGTGATTGCTGAGGTGGATGCACGGCTCAAAGCAGAAGGCGTCTTTACCCAGATTTTGCCCATCGTGTCGGGCTTTCATTCGCCGATGTTTAGTGCGCATATGGACTGGTATCGGACTTTCTTTGCTGAGGCGGAGTTGCTGGAGCCTGTGATTCCGGTCTGGTCTGCCACGACCGCTCAGCCTTTTCCCAAGGATATGGCGGGCAAGCAGCAGCTGGCGCTGGATCATCTGCTGGAGCCAGTACGCTTTCGCAGCCTGATCGAGGCCATGTATGCCGATGGCTATCGGGTCTTTGTTCAGGTCGGGACCGGATCGCTGCCGGGCTTTATAGACGATACCTTAAGCGGTCGTCCGCATTTGGCGATCCATGCCAATCACGAGGCACGCAGTGGCCTTGCGCAATTACAGATGCTGTGTGCGGCGCTGTGGGTGGAGGGGCAGGCGTTAGATACTCGGCTCTTGCAGCCTGTGGTACCTGCACAGACTGAGCCGTCTTCGGCGCTTAAGTCTACACGATCCGCGACAGAACGCCGTCTGCGCTTGGGTGTGCCTTTGCTGCGTGTGCGTGAGCCGTTATCGGTCGATGTGCCATTTGCGCAGCCTGTGCATCTGAGCCAGATCAGCCAGACGATCGAGCCGCAGGCGGACGATGTGGTCGGGCAACTCGTCCATGCCACCTTGCAGGATATTGCACGGGCAGGGGATGAGATCCTCGCCATGTGGCAGCAGCATAAGCAACGCTTGGGGCTGGCTTTG
>JASLEL010000216.1 GCA_030151145.1 Aquirhabdus sp.
TCGCATGGGGCGGGGCGGCGTATGAGTCGCGGCAAGGCCAAGCATAGCTTTAGCCTCGATGATCTGGCGGCGCAGACTAAGGGTATCGATGTCTTTATAAGCCCCCGGGATCTCATCCAGCACCCCGGCATCCTTACGACACTCGATACCCTTAGTCTGCGCCGCCAGATCATCGAGGCTAAAGCTATGCTTGGCCTTGCCGCGACTCATACGCCGCCCCGCCCCATGCGAGCAGGAGCAGAACGACTCGGGATTGCCTTTGCCACGTACGATGTAAGACTTGGCGCCCATCGAGCCCGGGATGATACCCAGCTCGCCGTCCTGCGCGCTGATCGCACCTTTGCGCGTCACATAGACCTCTTCGCCAAAGTGGCGCTCCATCTGCACATAGTTGTGATGGCAGTTGATCGCCTCTTTGGTCAGCTGAAACGACGGCAGGTACTGACGCAGCGCAATCAGGATCAGTCGCATCATCTCGCGCCGGTTCTCCATCGCATAGTCCTGCGCCCAACTCACCGCCTCGACATAGTCGTCAAAGCTGGCCGAGCCTTCGGCAAAATACGACAGATCTTTATCCGGCACATGACCGAAGCGGTGTTGGGCTTCTTTCTTAGCCCGCTCGATAAAGTAGGTGCCAATACAGTTACCCAAACCTCGACTGCCCGAATGCAGCATGACCCAGACATCCTCCGCCTCATCCAGACACAGCTCGATGAAGTGATTGCCGCCACCCAGTGTGCCGAGCTGACGCGCCCATGTGCGATCAAAATCGCGCAGCATGCGCTTTAGGCCCGGATGCTTGTCGGTGATGACCTTGAGCCGTAAAGCCAGTGGGTCCAGCGTCGATGCTTTGGCCTTGGCCTGACGGTGAAACTCAAAGCCCACCGGCACCGTATGCTCAATCGCACTACGGATACGGCGCAAGTCATCCGGCAACTGGCTAGCTTTAAGCCCCAGCCGGATCGCATTCATGCCGCAGCCGATGTCCACACCCACCGCTGCTGGGATGATCGCCTGCCGCGTCGGGATCACGCTGCCAACCGTCGCACCGATGCCAACATGCACATCGGGCATGACCGCCACATGGCTATGGATAAAGCCCAACTGCGCTACTTGCCTGAGTTGATCCATCGCAGCAGAGTCCACATCCTTAGTGAAGATTTTTACCGGTACGCCATATCCCGTACCCTGATTTAATACCAATTGAATGGCCATGATTAAAATACCTATCTGTTTTATTTATTTTAGGCAAACGTCTCCCTGCTCAGTTTTATAATAAAAACCGACATCATATAAATGACACCAATAAAAAAGCCCTAACGAATGTCAGGGCTTTATTGGACATTCGAACGTTCACCAGAAATTCATCTGCAAACGTCCGAATGGGTACGCTTGCGGATTAATCTGTTGATTTCTCAGCGATCAGATACACAGGCGTACTCCTTAAAACTAGTGGTTTGATGCGACATGCTCAAACGATAGGCGTGATTATAAACACGTATATTAAAAAAGCAATACTATAAACTCACCACCCTAGAGATTAGATGGCGTATCACATCAATATAAAGATATTAAATCCGACATATTCATTTCAATGGGACATCCATCAGATATCCCATTGACGCGGTCCATCAACCGGCTTTTTTCACCAACTCAATATCCGCACCCGCACGCTTAGGATCAATCAGGATCTTGGCATGCTGCTCAGGATCACGTAGCGCCGCAAAGGCTGGGTTCACCCCATCCAGCCCCACGACTCCCGTGATCAACGGCGCACAGGTCACCTGCCCCTCGGCGATCATATGCAGCGTGTCGCGGAATTCAAGCGGCGTATAGCCGAGCACAAACTGAATCTCGAGTTCTTTGTTAATCGCAAGCGCCGGCTCAATCTTGTCGCTCTGCATACACACGCCAACCCCGACAATGCGGGAGAATAGCGGTGCACCCTCAATGATCTGCTGCATCACACCCGGCACACCGACGCATTCAAAGATCACCGGACGCTTGGGCAGCGCACCGAGCTTGTCCGCCACACGCCATGCATGCCACCACGGCAGTGGTACAGCTTGTACTTTTTCAAACAGGCCCATGCCAAAGTTAATCGCATCCGAGACATTGCCCAGCAGACCGAATTCTTTCCAGTTCGCGAAGGGCGACTGTTCTTTCGGGTTCACCACGATGTCAGCACCGCACAGCTCAGCCAGACGACGACGGTTGGGTGAGAAGTCACTGGCAACCACGGTTTTGACCCCGGCGGCTTTAAGCATCGCGATCACGCCCAGACCCACCGGACCACAGCCGATCACGATGGCGGGTTCGCTGGTCTTGATCCGGCTACGGCGCACCGCATGCAGGGCGACCGCCATCGGCTCGGTCAGCGCGGCACTGTCGGCATCCAGACCATTCGGCACTTCAAACATCAGACTCGACTGCGCCAGTACCTGCTCGGCATAGCCACCCGAAGCATTGGGCGACAGGCCAGTCGGCTGATAGCCCAGTGCGCCAACATTCAAGAGCGGCATCGCACATACCAGCGTGTCGGTTTTAAACTTACGGCGCGTCTTGGGACCATAGTCCAGCACTCGACCACAGAACTCATGCCCCATCACAAACTCATCTGTGGACTGCGCCACGCCATTAAAGCCGACCCGATTGGCCAGACTATGCATATGATCGCAGTGATGCTGCATGTGCAGATCGGAGCCGCAGATGCCGCAGCGCACGACATCCAAGAGCACCTGACCTTTGGCAGGCTCAAGTTTGGCGCGTTCGACGACACGCAGTTCGGCGTTGTGGCAAGTTACAGATTTCATAAGTGACGGTCCTCGGTGTCTTATCAATGTGCTGCTCTACACCATGCGACGTATCAGCTATCGGCAGGCTGATCAATCATGCAACAGAGTGCAGGCTAAACGCGCTGATCTTTGCATGAAAATGCAGGGAAAGCTATGGTGATTCAACCCTGCAACACAGCCGTGATCGGCCATAGACCGACATATTGCGACAAATCCGCCACAGGTCCTTGATCTGCTCACGTTTTATGCTATAGATAAGCGCTACGCCATATCTGCTTGCGTGTGATCATGATCCAGACAATCGCCATCCAGAATTATCGCTCACTGCTGTCGATCTGCCTGCCTCTCGGGCCGCTGAATGTCATTACGGGTGCCAATGGCAGCGGTAAATCCAATATCTACCGCGCCTTGCGCCTCTTGGCGGAGACAGCACAGGGGCGCATCATCCAAACGCTGGCGCAGGAGGGTGGTCTCCCTTCTACATTCTGGGCCGGCCCCGAGCAGATTAC
>JASLEL010000287.1 GCA_030151145.1 Aquirhabdus sp.
GTCCAGCAGACGCCTTGACCTGATCGGGTGTATAAACCTCGACCATCTCGTCGCTGTAGCCCTGAATTTTCTCCCGATCTTCGTCATCGATGGCGACCAGTGCACCGGTTGCCGTGATGACATCCGATGCCCAGTCTTGCCACCAGCGCGAGGTGGTCAGTGCGCCCAAGGTCTGCAGATTGCGGCTGACCAGATGATGCTTGGGCAGTTTGGAGAGCAGGAGTGCACGCGGGTTGCCTGAGGCACCCGTGACGGGGCCTGTCGCATCAATCAGTGTCACGGGATAACCGCGCTGGGTCAGTGCAGCGGTGATCGATAGTCCTGCGATACCTGCACCAATCACTGCAAAGCGGGCATCGATATCTGCGCTGATGTGCATGGTCGGCGCAGGCAGATCATCAGCGACGACATCGCCAAACCAGAGATCGATGGTCAGGCGCTCATCGGGATAAATCAGCCGATGGACACCGGGGATCGCGGGTGGATATTGGGCCAGCAGACGTGTAAAAAGCGCGCTATCCGTGCCATCAGGTTGCGGCAGTGCTGTGACGGCGATGGGCTCTGGAGCATGAAAGACCAGATGCAGGCGACTTGAGTGCGCCGGACGAGTAGTCCGCCACAGTTGCCAGAGGGCCAGCAGACTCGGGATCTGAAAGGTCAGCGAGCCTAAGGTCAGGCATTGGCGGGGCAGCAGTGCGGCACATTGGCGCTGCAGCTCGGCGGGCGTGCAGGGGAGTTCAGGCAGGGGCGCGAGCATGAGGGTGTCGGATGCGATTACCAGCGGCGATTACGACGGATGACGTAGCCTGCGATGATATAGCCGATCAGGCCACCGACGACGATGGTGACGGCACCATAGATGAACATCTGGGCCGCACGATCACTCTGCAGGACTTTGACTTGGACGGTGAGGTTGTCGTTTTCGAGCTGTAGTGCCTGATTGCGGGTCAGGGCATCGCGATTGGCGCTCTCCAACTGATTGAGACGTGTGGTTTGCGCATTGCTCTGGCGAGTCAGGTTGGCAAACTGTGTCTCAAGGCTGGGTGGCTTGGGTGTGGCAGGTGCAGCGCTGGGCGCTTTGGCTGCGGTGGGGGCTGGTGAGGATGCGGCTGTTTCCGCATGAGCAGATAGCGTGACGCCACTCAAGCAGATGAGCATCAGCAGCGAACGAACAAGAGCAGGACTGAGGCGCATGCGGGCGTATTTCCTTTGATCACACAAATTAAAACCGGGACTTGAGCAGTGATCTGCTCAAGCTGTGTGCATGATAACAAACACGGGCGGTAAATCAATCACGACAAGTGTGCGCCGTTCTTTCTGACGGATCTTTAGGCTTGCTTGAGAAAGGTCTGCAGGAAGGGTTTGACCTCGATAGAGGAGTAGATGCCTTCCAGTACAAAGGGCTCTTCGGCAAACCACGCATCGAGACTGGCACGATCCGGGAAGTCGAGGACAAACAGGCTACCGCTAAAGCCGGTTGGCGGGGTGTCGTGGCTGGTCGGCAGGGGACCGGCGACGACGATGCGGCCTTCGGCATGCAGTTGTTCTAGGCGCGCGACATGGCGCGGACGTACTGCGAGGCGCTTCTCAAGCGAATTGGGCACATCGTGGGCAATCACAGCAAATAAAGGCATAACTGGTACTCTATAACGGATGAGGTCATTAACTGGTGCTTTCAGGCGTTTTCAGATGGTTGCGCAAAAGCACAAATTGCCCAATCATGAACACCATGATGATGGCGGTGCCACCAAAGGCTTTAAAATCGATCCACCATGTCGGGAAGACAAAGGCAAAGATCAGATGCAGAAAGCCCAGCACATAAAAGAACACCGCCCAGATCCAGTTCAGGCGACGCCATAGGGCATCGCTCAGATCCAGTACATGGCTGAGCAGGCGCTGAACCAACGGCTGTGGTTCTTTGCCAACCAGCGGGCTGAGCAGGAATGCGGTGCCAAAAATCCAGTTAATAATCGGAGATTTCCAGCGTAACCACATGTCGTCATGCAGATAGAGCGTGAGCCCGCCGAAGGCCAGTGTTAAAATCAGCGTGATCCATTGTGATTTCTCAAGTTTTCCTTTCTGCAGGATAAAGTGCAGACTATAGACGATGAGACTGGAGATGATCAGGCCTTGGGTGGCGATGAAGATGGTTTGCATCTTGGCCAGGGCAAAGAAGACGACCAGAGGAATGAAGTCCAGCAGGGCTTTCATGCTACGCTTGGTTCCACGAAGGTAAAAATACGAAGTTGAAGTATAGATGATCGTCCGTGCGGATTTACATACTCATAGTCACTTTTCTGATGGGCAATTGTCACCGACCGATCTGGTGACGGCGGCGCATCAGGCTGGCGTGACGCTCTTTGCGCTGACCGACCACGATACGGTGGACGGCGTTGCCGAGGCGCGTGTGCAAGCCGAGGTGCTAGGTATGCCCCTCGTCAATGGTATCGAGCTGTCTACGCAATGGACACGTGCGACGACCAAGCGCGCATGGTCGATTCATATCGTGGGTCTGGGCATGACCGATATGGGCCCTGATAGTCCGCTGGGACGACTGCTTGAGACGCAGAAAGACATCCGCGCCGAGCGCGCCCGCCAGATCTGTGCCAAGCTTGAGAAGATCACCAAACGTCCGGCATGGGATGCCGTGCTGGCACTCGCAGGTGGGCGGCCTGAAGGCATCACCCGCAGCCATCTGGCACAGTGGCTGATGCAGGAAGGCTGGGTCACCAAGCTGCAGCAGGCTTTTGATCGCTTCTTGGGTGAAGGCAAACCCGCCTATGTACCGCTTGCTTGGGTCATGATGAATGAAGGCGTTGCCGCGATCCGCGCCAGTGGTGGGCAGGCAGTGCTGGCGCATCCGACCAAAAATAACCTCACCGCGACAGCACTGCGTCAGCTGCTGATCGACTTTAAGGCTGCAGGCGGGCAGGCCATCGAGCTACCGCCTGCGATAGAGCCGCCCGCGACCCGGCAGATGATGAATCGTCTGATCGCCCAGCATGAGTTCTGGGTCTCAACCGCCAGTGACTTTCATGGTGACCATCAGCCGTGGCTCAAGCTGGGGCATGTGCCGTCACTTGCCGATGGACAGCGC
>JASLEL010000370.1 GCA_030151145.1 Aquirhabdus sp.
CTACGCTACAGCCAGTTCCGTTTTCTGGAGCATGCACGGCAGTGGGCAGACTATGCCCAGTTCCTCTGGCATCGCGATGTCGTCAGCTATGATACGGGGCAACAGCAGAATTTGCTGTTCCGCTGGTTTGGTATACGTTCCTCTGGTATGCAGATCGCACTGATGGCGGGACTGTTTATTGGTGTGCTGGGCGTGTGGGTTGCTTTTTATCAGTGGCGTAGGCGGACGGTCTGGCATCCGCTGGATGCCCCCTTGATCCGCCTGTCAAAGCGACTGGAGCCGCTGGGTCTTGCCCGAGAGTCGTCTGAGGGCATGCTGCACTGGATCGAGCGGCTGGGTCAGAGTGGGGATTGTGCCGCTCAGGCGGCTCATTTGGCAGAAGTTTATGGCGATCTGCGCTATGGTGCGTCTGTTGCTGCGTCATCGATACGGCAGCGAGAGTTTCATGCTGCCGTGCGGCAGTTGGGGCGAATCTTGCGTCGTACGCGGCTGACCGCCTAAGTTCATCTCGGTGTTCTGTCGCTTCGTTCAGGCAACTTAGCTAATAAGCTCAGTCCACTAAGGACCCAATGATAAAGGCGATGAACCCGTCATCGCCTTTATCATTGATCAGTGATGAACGGATGAATTATTCGTCCGTTAATGCACATTCATAATTGGTTGGGTCGAGCTGGCAGCGGATTTTTTTCAGGAAACCCATCATGCGCTTGTCGTAAAAACCATCCTTGGTCAGCGCGATGCGGGATTCACGCATGAGCTTGGTGTAGCCGGGTTTGTCACCAGCAGGCACCTCCATCCAGTACTTCGGATCAATCGACTGTTCGGTCTCATTGATAAAGTCGTAGGCCAGTGGGGTTTGGGTCGCGGCGAACTCGCGGACCAATTGACCGACACCATCCGGGAATTTACCGCGATGCATCATCATGACGCCAGTGAGCTGCATGATCGGGAAGCGGACAATCGCGCCCTTGATGCTGCCATCAGATGCTGTCATGCCTTTATATAGCTCAAGCGGCTTAAAGATCAGCGCCGGTCCGCCCATGATATCGACCTGACCATTGTTGAATTTACCCGACAGCGTGGTCAGATCTACCGATACTGGTTGGGCACCAATCTGCTGGACCATCTTGGCTTCGGATTTGTCAAAGTCCATGACGGCGATTTTTTTGCCGGCGGCTTTGGCAAGGCTATTGATCTTGCGGTCGTTGACCATGATGTAGGCGGCGCCCATCGGGATCATGGCGACGATTTCATAGTCTTTGTTGACCATATATTGCGCGGCTTCAGGTCGCGACAGCAGCTGGATGGCCTGACTGAGGTGCTTGTAGGACGGAATGGCACCGATCGCATCCATACTGCCGATAAAGCTATTGTATTCTTTGGCGCGCAGGTTACTCATCGCAACGCCATCACATTGACCAGTCTTGAAGTCTTCAGAGGCGATCTGCTCGTTGGTATAGACGCGAAATTTGACATCGGTGCTGGCATGGCGCTTGGCTTTTTCGGATGCCATGTCGATATGCATGTCCATGGGGCCGGTCATGCTGATCTTGAGATCGACGCCGAGATTGCGCGCGATTTCGGTGAATTTAGGCAGCTCTTTCATGTAGCTCATGGCAAAGTCATAGCCTTTGCCCTTGGCCCCTTCTGGTGAGAAGACACAGAGGGTGACTTTGGAGGGGATATGCTCCCAGGTCTTGGGGTTGTCGATGAGTTTCTTGGCATGAGCAAAGACTTCAGACAGTTTTTGCAGGTCTTCTGTCGATGGGCCGTTGGCACCGAGCGGCTTCTCGCCATCTGGTGCGGCATAGCTGATCAGTGGTGTCGCGGTGAGTGACAGGCAGAGCAGGCCGGTGGCGATCCGGTGTATTGTTTTCATAGCAGTCCCTTTATGCAAAAACATGTGCAGGCACACATGGTGTAACTATTATCGATATCTATGGACGACACTGTCCTACATCGGAATGTAGCCAACCGCCCCTTCGAATGCTATTGCCTAAAAGACGCCCCGGATGGAATTCTTGGTCAAGACGCCATCGTTTGAGGTGAGGGATCGATATGATGTAGCGGAAATTGAGGCTGGCTTAAACGTGATTGTAGCTGGAGTTGGCTTGTTTCGGGAGGCATTTTTGACCATAGTCGGAGGGCAGTTGGTGCTGATCTCAGGCTCTTTGGTGTAAATGATGATAGGTCGTTGGCTGCAGGGGCGGTTGATGTATTGGGGGAAATGATGTGCAGACACTGATGGATATGCTGGGTCACTATGGCGAAATCGGTATTTTTGTCCTGGTGCTGTTGGTGCAGCTGGGGTTGCCCTTGCCGGTATTGCCGGTATTCCTGCTGTTAGGTTCACTTGCTGCTGATCAGCCGTTGCAGGGTCTGCTCTGGCTGATGTTGGCGATGCTTGGATCGCTGATCGGGGACTATGCATGGTTTTATGCCGGGCGACGGTATGGGCACCGGATCCTGCATCTGCTGTGCCGCGTCTCTTTGTCGCCGGATATCTGTGTGCGACAGAGCGAAGGTCATTTTACACGCTATGGGATGCTGACGCTGGTCGTGGCCAAATTTATTCCGGGATTAGCGATGGTAGCGCCGCCGCTTGCTGGCGTGTTGGGTCTGCGTGTGCTGAGTTTTGTGCTATTCAGTGCGTTGGCGGCGTTCTGCTGGGCGGGCATATGGTTGTTGGTGGGTGCGGTATTTGCTGATCATATTACGCATATACTCAGGTTGGTGGCGGATGTCGGGCAGATTGCCGTGCTGGGATTTGCATTACTTTTGACAATCTATATTGTCTTTTTGTGGTGGCGGCGTTATCGTTTACGGGCGGCAACGTTGCATCAGCGGATTGAGGTCACAGAATTGCTGGCGCTGATTCAGGCGGGTGAGCCTGTGTGGTTGCTGGATGTGCGCTCATCTTTGGTACAATCTGTACATCCCGAACATCTGCCGGATGCGCGTCTGATCCAGATGACGGATCTGCAGCAGCATCGCATCAGCATCCCGGCGGATATCCGGGTCGTGACCTACTGTTCCTGTCCGAATGATGTCAGTGCCCTGCAAGCGGCGACGCTGCTTCGGCAACAGGGGGTGATCTGGGTGAAAGCGCTGCATGGCGGCATCAATGCGTGGCAGGATGCTGGCTTACCGCTGGTCGGTCTTGCACCAGATTTGACCGCGGCCCCGGGCGTGCTGTGAATTTTCCCGCGATTTTGAGATACTGGTCAGTATTTTATGGTTAAATGTAGCGGAGCTTTTAGAAAAAGGTCTCCGCACCCGTTTCGGGCGTAGTCCGTTTTAGTGTCGATCTGACAAAGGCTGAATCTGGTGAAAGCATCAGGATTCGGCGAAACCTGAGAGTCAGGTCAAGGTGAGTTGAGCAAAGGAGTGTCTGTATGCTGCCATCACGTGCAGGCGGGGTCATCAGTTATCCCATGCCGGATTTGCAGACCCTGTATAGCAGTTATCTGTCATTTGTACAGGGGGGTGCATTGTTTATCCCGAGTAACCGTAATTACCCGCTCGGTGAGCAGGTATTTGTGGTGGTGACGCTGCCCGAGTCGTCTGACCGTATCCCACTGACGGGCAAAGTGGTCTGGGTGACGCATCGTTCGCAAGGGATCCGTCCCGCCGGCTTTGGTGTGAGTCTGGATGGTGAAGAGGGCGCAAGACTCAAGGTCACGATCGAAAAAATGCTCACCGGGCTGATCACGCAAGAGAAGCCAACGTTTACGCTGTAGTGATGCCGTGGTTGCATAAGGTATATGTTGCAATAAGGGCTGACGTGATGACAGGGCATAGTGCACTGCATGCATCGAAGTCATGATAAGGAATTGTGGTCTGTGTATATTGATTCGCATTGCCATCTGAACCGTCTGGATCTGACACGCTATGACGGCTCACTGGATCGCGCGCTGGATGCGGCACGTCATGCGGGTGTCTCTCGCTTTCTGGCCGTGTCGGTTGATCTGAGTGACTACGAGGGGTTGCTTGCGATTGCTGAGCAGCATGCTGATGTCGGGATCAGCGTGGGTGCGCATCCGTGTGAAGACGGCCCGCAGCTTGAGCTTGCGACGGTCGATGCACTGGTCAGTCGCGCAGGACACCCCAAGGTTTGGGCCATCGGCGAGACTGGGCTGGATTATTTTCACAGTACCGATTATGTGAGCGCGCAGCGGGAATCATTTGTACGGCATCTGGCTGCTGCACGGATCGTGGGTAAGCCTGTGATCGTGCATACGCGTGCGGCGCGTGCCGATACGGTTGCTGTACTGCGTGAACATGCGGCGGATGGCCGTATTCATGGTGTTTTGCACTGCTTCACGGAGGACTGGGCGACGGCGGAAGCTGCGCTGGCTCTGGGGATGTATATTTCGTTTTCCGGCATTGTGACTTTTAAAAACGCGCAAGAGCTGCGTGATGTGGCAATGCGGGTACCGCTGGATCGCCTCTTGATCGAGACCGACAGCCCATATCTGGCACCGATGCCCTACCGGGGTAAATCCAACGAGCCGCTGTATCTGCCGCATGTGGCACAACTGCTGGCGGATCTGCATCAGATGCCGGTTGAGCGGATGGCTGAGGTGACCACCATGAATTTTGAGCGCATGCTGGCGGATGCGAAGCTCACCTAGACCATAGGCTGGATGCTTCATACTCTTGGACGGTAAGCTCACCGAATTTTAAACGCAGGATTGAATGGTCATGAGTTCAGAACGTCAGTCAGACCGGCATGCGCAGTTTTTGGCGCGGGAAACCCAGATTTTTGATATGGCCGAACAATTGCTGCTGGATGCAGGTGAAAGCGGCATGACGCTGGATACGCTGGCGCTGCATCTGGATTTGGCGAAAGGCACGCTCTATAAGCATTTTCAGAGTAAAGACGAGCTGTATCTGCATCTGATCATCCGTCATGAGCAAACCCTGCTGGATGTGCTGATGGATTCGACTGGCGTGTTTGAAGAGCTTCTGGTGCAGTATATGCAGCATCATCTGGATCATCCACAGCGGACGGCGCTCTTGCATCAGTTGGAGGAGCGTCTGGCGGCCAGTACCGGACTAAACAGCCTGTTTGCGCGTCTGTATCAGATTCGCAAGCAGCGTCTGCGCCGGATCGTGCCCTTGACTGCTGCACATCTGGACAAGATCCACAGCCGCCTGACCACCCGTGATTATTTGGCGGCGATCTGGGCCGTAACCCAAGGTGGCGCTGCGATCCTGAATTCCAGCTTCTATCAGCGTTATCTG
This sequence comes from Aquirhabdus sp., assembly GCA_030151145.1. Classification (GTDB taxonomy): domain Bacteria; phylum Pseudomonadota; class Gammaproteobacteria; order Pseudomonadales; family Moraxellaceae; genus Aquirhabdus. The sequence continues at coordinate 5,248 of JASLEL010000370.1, forward strand.
GGGGAGCGCGAAACGCTCAAGATGGTTTTTATCGAGCAAATGCTGTCATTGCCTTATCCTGAGTCAGCGCATTCACCAGTGTCGGCCTAATGGCGGATGTATGAGAATCATTCAATTTGTCATCATTGACACGTCAAATCCCGCTAAGCTGTGTCACCCTATAGCGACTTCATGAGATTCGAGTTCCCGTGCATGATTGATCATCACGATACCCATACCAGACCGGTAGAGGCCGGCTTTACCTTGATCGAGGTGATGCTGGTGGTATTGCTCGCCGGGATATTTGCCGTGATGGTCAGCTTGAGTGTGGGTGGCAGCGAAGTGCGTAAAGCCATGCAGGAACGCGAACAATTGGCTGATTCTCTGGCGATGATCCGCCTTGAGTCCGCCGATCAGGGACGGATGCTGGGGTTGGTGGCGGTCGATGAAACGTCGTCTGATCCGGCGCGCTATGCGGTGGTTGAGTATGATCCGACGGCAAGTACCAAAGATCAGCGCTGGCATCTGGCAAGCGATTTTAAGCCGCATGACCTGCCGCATGGTATGGGGCTGATCATCAACCGTGATGATACCGCCATGAATGCTCAAGAGTCGCAAGCCCTTGAGCAACTGAAGAGTGACTCGGTACTCAGCCCGGACATCCTCTGGTATGGCAATGGCGAGGCGACTCCGGGACGTCTGCAATTGATTCTGGCAGGACAGCCTGTCGGCGATGCGTTAGCGCTGACCAGTATTGGACTGGTTGAAGGACAGGGAGGGGCCAGCAAGTGAAATTGCCGGTAACCATGCGGAGCATTCAGCGGATGCCATCACAGTCGCAAGCGGGATTCACTCTGATTGAGGTCATGGTGGCGCTGGCGATTTTTGCGGTTGCTGCCATCATGCTGACCAAGGCCGGGATTAGCTATGCCAATGCACTGCAGGGCTTGCAGGCCCGTACGCTGGCGCACTTTGTACTCATGAACGAAGCGGCCAATATCCGGGTGACGCAGGCTTGGCTGGATGGTAGCGGCGAACACAATGTCGATGAGCAAGGCGGTCACTGGCAGATCACAAGTCAGGCCTATTCGATTGCCGGGACGGATCGGGTTCGTCGTGTAGTGTTGTCTGCTGCGCCGATCAATCCGGATACGGATAAGCCGGGTGAAGCGGTGAGCACACTAACGATTTTTATTCAACGGCCAGCCTAATGTCTCGTATTCATCCCATACCAGCGCCACCTTTCAGACTTGCATCCATAGGCCGGATGCGTGCGGCTCGGGGTTTTACGCTGATCGAGCTGATCGTTGCCATGGCAATTTTTGCCGTACTGGCATTGTCAGGCTGGTATGTCTTTGACAATCTCGTCAAGATCCGCGAGCGCACTGCACTCAAAGCCGCGCAACTGACCGACATTCAATTAGCCTATGAGCAACTGTCGCGGGATATGGTGCAGGCGATTCCTCGTCCGGCCGAGGTCGATGGCGGGGTTGAAGATGCGTTGATCATCAACAACAACGAACTGCATTTGACCAAAACCGGCGTGATTGACCCCCTGCATCTGGGTGTCTCGCCGCTTGAACGTGTGGTCTATACGGTTGAGCAAGGTCGCCTGATCCGTCGTGCGTATGCACCCGTCGACCAGACTGGACATCTGGCGCCTACCGAAACGATTCTGCTGAAAGATGTGACCGACTGGTCCGTGAATGCATTGGCAAACAGCACCAGCCCAGTCTGGCCGATGGCTTCGACCGCTGTGAGTAGTCCGGCTGCCACTGCACCGCAGGGCAATACGCTACTTCCGTTGGCGGTCCAGATCACATTGAGCGCTCATGATCAGCCATTGCGTTGGGTCTTTCCGCTGGTGGCCAATCTGCCACAGACGACTACCGCCTCGTCTGCAGCGAGTACGCCTGCCAGTACCGTACAAAGTACAGGTGGTGCGGCGGCAACCAGCACATCGACCTCTACCGTTCCTCTTAATTCGGCACCGACAGATACGTCTGCAACGGTATCCGGTGTGCCGGTGAGTCAGTAAGATGAGCAGAAAGCATCTCATGTCTGTGAGTGTTCGCCCTCGGCCTTCGTTCTATCGCCATCAGCAGGGTGTCGCGCTCCTGACGATTTTGCTGATGGTGGTGACGGCGACGATACTGGCGACAGGTCTTTTGCTGCGTCAGGAGCGAGCTGTACGTGAGACAACGATACTGCTGCGTCAGGATCAGGCACTGCAATATGGCTTGGCGGGTGAGAACCTTCTGACGGCTCTCCTGATTGCCGATGCACAAAATAACACCACGGATAGTAACAAAGACATCTGGGCCCAGCCGACACCGCCGTATCCCATCGAAGATGGTGTGATTACGGGGCGATTAATTGATCAATCCGGCAAATTTAACCTGAATAATCTTTATCATGATGGCAAGGTCGATACCACGGCCCTCGACTATTTCAAGCGATTGCTGACGCATGTTGGCCTGCAGGTCAATCTGGCGAATGCCGTGGTCGATTGGCAGGACCCGGACGATGAGCCCATGGGCGCGGATGGGGCGGAGAGTAGTTTTTATCTGGGGCTGAATCCGGGGTACCTTGCTGCCAACCGGCCTTTTCAACAGGTAGAAGAGCTGAAAAAAGTACGCGGGTTCGATGATGCGACCTATCAGAAGCTCGCACCCTATATCACGGCATTACCGCAATTCTCACCGATCAATGTCAATACCGCACCGCCCATGGTGCTGGCTGCATTGGATGATAGCCTGTCGCTGCCCATCATCACAAACTGGGTGACTGTGCGGGATGGTGCCGCTGGAAGTGCGCTTGCGCAAGTATCGTCGCTGTGGAGCGACTCGACCTTTGCCCAAGTACCGCAAGCACAGCAGACAGCTGTCGCCAGTCTGCTGGATATCAAAAGCAGTTATTTTGAAGCGCAGATCCAGATTACGCTGGGTGGGCGTACGCGTTCGCTGACCAGTGAGATGTATCGTGCCGGTCAGACCGTCTATGTCTGGCGCCGCAGTCTGGCACCGATCAACCAACTGCCGGCATCTGCTGTGGCGGCGACTTCCTAGATATCATGTTGTGCAATGGCTGCGCAGACATTTCGCTATCTGGCTGGATCAGCGTATAATCGATCCAGAATCCTGTCTGTGGTTTGATGTCTTCCTTATGCTGATCCGTAAGCTGTTTAAATTCGAAAATGCGCATATCGTGCGGAACTGCACGAGTGATCGCTGCCGTCGTTCGATTCATGGTCACAGTTATCAGGTCGAGCTGATTCTGGAGGCGCATCGACTGGATCATGGCCAAATGGTCTATGACTTTGGCCTGCTCAAAGGTCATATCCGTGATCTGATCGATAGCTTCGATCATGCCATCTGCTTCTGGAATCAGGATGATGCAGGCTATATCGCGGCGTGCAAACAATACAGCGCCCGCTGGATTTCCCTGCCGGTATCGCCATCCGCTGAGCAGTTCTCGCGGCTGTTCTTTTTCCTCAGTGATCAGATCCTTAGGCAGACCGAGACGCAAAACGGCGAGGGTGATGTCACCGTGCATTCAGTCATCGTGCATGAGACAGCGACCGGCTATGCGCAGTGCTTTCGTGCGGATGTAGAGAATACACAGATGGGCGTACTGACGCTGGATACCTTTGAATTCTCCGAGCAGGTCCGCCTCGAGTGGGCTGATCCCGAGATGTATGACAAACTCAAGCAGGGACGGGCCTTTATTAATCCAGCGGTTGAGCACAGCGTGAAAATCGCCACACTGGATGAGCATTCATAACTGTGCCTCTAACGGCGGATTTGAAGCAGTCTGTCATACAGCATCCTTTTTACATGCATTGCATATGATTTCCCGCTACGGGAAAAGCATCTTATTCTGAATTTTTTTGTTATGTCTTCGATTGATCAGCAGCATGATGCTGCGTTGCCAACGCAAGTTGCTATAGAGCGACACCCAGAACTGATGATGGCGCGTGATCGCCATCGTTTAAGTCTGCTTAAAAAAGGACCCAAACGTGATCCAGAGCGTTATGCGGAGCTGTTAGCGGCATCGCAGGCCGAAGTTGCCGCACGCAAGGACCGCCTACCCAACATCACCCTGAATGCAGACTTGCCCGTCAGTCAGTCGGCTGAGCTGCTGATCGGGGCGATCCAGCAGCATCAAGTCATTATCGTTGCCGGTGAGACCGGATCGGGTAAGACCACCCAATTGCCTAAGCTTGCCATGCTGGCGGGTCGTGGTCTCACAGGGCTGATCGGTCATACCCAGCCGCGTCGTTTGGCGGCACGTAGCGTGTCGCAGCGTATTGCTGAAGAGCTCGGTGAGCCCTTGGGGCAGTCCGTTGGTTTTAAGGTGCGTTTTAATGAAACAGGCGACAACAACGCCCTGATTCGTTTGATGACAGACGGTATCCTGCTGGCAGAGCTGGCGCATGACCGTTTTCTGACGAAATACGACACGCTGATCATCGACGAGGCGCATGAGCGCAGCCTCAATATTGATTTTATTTTGGGCTATGTGCGCAAGCTGCTGCCTAAACGTCCCGATCTGAAAGTCATCATCACTTCGGCGACGCTGGACGTGAATCGTTTCAGTGGATATTTCCACGATGCGCCGGTCTATCAGGTTGAGGGCCGCAGCTATCCGGTTGAGGTACGCTATCGTCCCGTGTCTGAGTTGGCGGTGGGCGGCAGTGATGACGATGCCTTTGACGATGTCGAGGAGAATCTACCGCGTGCCGTGGTTGCCGCAGTTGAAGAGTGCTATCAGGATGCGACAGCCAAAGGCCATCCCGAGCAGGCTGATATTCTGATCTTTGCCAGTACCGAGGCCGAGATCCGTGATCTGCAGGAGGCGCTACAGCGTTTTGGGCCTAAGCATACCGAGATCCTGCCGCTGTATGCGCGACTGGCCTTGGCAGAGCAGCAGCGGATTTTTAGCCCGTCAGGACGTGGGCGGCGCATTGTCATCGCGACCAACGTCGCTGAGACCGCGCTCACCGTGCCCAATATCCGCTATGTGATCGACTCTGGCTTTGCCCGTATCTCGCGCTATTCCTACCGCTCGCGTGTGCAGCGTCTGCCGATTGAGGCCATCAGTCAGGCAGCGGCCAACCAGCGTAAAGGCCGTTGTGGTCGTATAGCACCTGGCGTATGTATTCGCCTGTATAGCGAGACTGACTTCTTAGGTCGGCCTGAGTTTACTGAACCTGAAATCCGCCGCACCAATCTGGCCTCCGTCATCCTGCAGATGGCGAACCTCAACCTTGGTGATCTGGACGAGTTTGAGTTTATCGAGCCGCCGGACTATCGGCTGGTGAATGACGGCCGTAAGCTGCTGGTCGAACTTGGAGCATTGGAAGAAGGGCAAGCTCACCTGACCAAAATCGGTCAACAGATGGCGCGTATGCCGATCGATCCGCGTCTGTCACGCATGATCTTAGGCGGTGCACACTATGGTGTGTTACATGATACGTTAGTGATTGTGAGTGCCTTGTCTGTGCAGGACCCACGCGAACGTCCTGCAGACAAACAAACCCAAGCAGATCAAAAGCATGCTCTGTTTAAGGAAAAAGATTCAGACTTTCTTTTTTACCTCAAGCTCTGGCATGTCTTGAGTGGTCAGAAAAAAGAGCTGACCGAAAACCAGCGCCGTCAGTTTGCCCGTCAGCACTTTTTAAGCTGGCTGCGCCTGCGCGAATGGCGTCAGACTTATCAGCAGCTGCTTGAATTAGCAGAACAACTTAACTTATCCTTTGGCCCGGCAGAGTCAGGCAAAGAGTCGGCAAACGACAAAGATAAGAAAGTTACATGGAACAATAAAAATGTTTCAGGTAACAAATCTACTCAGCAGAAACCTGCCGCGCAGAAAATTCAGAGTTCATCTTTGGCGGATCAGGATGGTGAAGCCGTGCTGACGGTTAATTATGAGTATGTGCATCGGGCGCTGTTGACCGGACTGTTGTCTTTCGTCGCGCAGAAAACCGATGAAAAGAATGAATATCTCGCGGTACGCCAGCAAAAGACACGGCTATTTCCCGCAAGTGTGCTGCACCGACAGCAGGTGCCTTGGGTCATGGCCTTTGAGATCGTCGAGACCAGTCAGGTCTTTATGCGCACCATTGCCAGAGTCGAGCCAGAGTGGATCATCGCGGCGGCACGCGGCCTGCTGAAATATCATTATTTTGAGCCGCATTGGGCCAAGAAACCGGGCCTTGTGAACGCCTATGCCCAGATTTCACTCTTCGGTCTTATTATTCAACCGCGTCAGCCGGTGAACTACGACAAGATCAATCAGACCGAGTCTCATGAGATTTTCCTGCGAGATGCACTGGTGGCGGGTGAGTTGGGCGTCAATCCCGCGTTTCTGAAGCATAACCAGCAGATGCTGGATGAGGTCGAACGGATCGAGGATAAACTGCGCCGGCGCGACCTGCTGGTCGATGAAGAAACCTTGTACGCCTTCTACCAAAGTCGCATACCTGAGAGCGTTGCCAGTCGCCGGACATTTGAGGATTGGCGCATTGACGCCGAAAAAGCGCAACCTCAACTCTTGTATCTGACCGAAGCCGATATTCTTGCGACTTCAGTTCCGAATACCGATGATTTCCCGGAGCAGTGGCAGGTGGGTAGCCTGAGCTTGCCGACACGCTATGTGTTTGATCCGGCTGGTGATGACGATGGGGCGATCGTGACTATTCCGGTACAGGCATTATCACAACTCGATGAAGCTGCGCTGTCATGGGGGATTCCGGGCTGGCGGCGCGAGTTGATTGAAGCACTGATGAAGTCGCTGCCTAAAGATCAGCGACGACTTTTGGTGCCGATTCCTGATACTGCGCAAGAAGTCATGACGACATTGTCAGCACACCCGCTTGCAGGTCATCTGGTCGATCAGATGGTATCGATTTTGAGGCGTGCGGATATTCGTGCGGGGCATTTTGATTGGACGGCAGTGCCCAAATATTTGCGTCCGCTGGTCGAGGTCATTGGTGAGCGTAAGCAAGTCATTGCGCGTGGGCGTGATCTGGCTGAACTGCGCCTGCAGTGCCAGCAACTGATCAGCAAGCCGTTACATGATACGAAATCGGCCAATAAGGACGCGCTGAAAGAATTTCCAGAACGCTTCCACTTTGAAAGCAAAAGGACGATTTCTGGACTCGAAGTCAAGCAATATCAGGCACTCACGCTGAATAAAGCACAGGATGTCGTACAGATCCAACTGTATACGGATGAGGCTGCTGCACGACTTGCACATCGACAAGGTGTGCTCTTTCTTTTTTCGTTACATGTATCAGATCTGGTACGCCAGCTGAAAAAACAAGTGCCAAAAAGCCTGATCCTGACCTTTGCACCGCTGGGTAATCAGGCCCAGCTTGAGCAACTGCTGACCCATGCGACGTTGGATGCGACGTTTATCGGTTTGCCGCTCACACATGATGAGTTTGTCACGCAAGTGTCTAAGGACAAGCTGCGTTTCCTGAGTGTGGGGCAGCAAGTCTTAAAAGAACTGAACGAGATTTTTGTTTGCTGGCAGGCCATTCGTCGCTTGCTCCTGTCACTTGATCAGGAGGTATTCGGCCGCAACATGGACGATATTGAGGATCAACTCGATGCGTTGCATCTGAATGATTTCGTCTATCGTATGGATGTGGCGCACTGGCGTGAATACCCGCGTTATCTGAAAGCACTGGAAACACGCCTGACCCGTTTACCGCATAATCTGCAAAAAGATACAGAAGCTGTACGTGTGCTCGATCCCTTCATGGATCGGCTGTATGGGCGTGAGGATGAGCCTCAGTTGGCAGAATTCCGCTGGCTCTTGGAGGAAATGCGTATCTCCTTGTTTGCGCAACCAATGAAAACGCGAACGCCCGTGTCACCAACGCGACTGGACAAAGTCTGGCAGGCGGTAGACACTAGGGGCTAGCCTTGATGGCGGTGAGGATAGTCACTGGATGTCAAGCGCGGTTAATTACAATAGACTCGCTTTTTAGATATGTTTTTAGGTTATCGAGGTCAAGCATGAGCATTCGCATCACCGGTACAGGGTTGTACATTCCGCCTTTTTCAATCAGCAATGAAGAGCTTGCAGTCAGTCTGAATCAGCATGTCGAAATCTATAATGCTGAGCACGCAGATGAGATTGCAGCGGGCACTGTGGAAGCCAAGCAGGGATCTTCTGCCGAATTCATTGAGAAAGCCTCCGGCATCAAATCGCGTTATGTGATGAATAAGGAAGGTGTACTCGATCCACGTCGACTGGCACCGATCATTCCTGAGCGCCCGGATGACGAGATCTCGATTCAGGCTGAAATTGCCGTCGATGCGGCCAAGAAGGCGCTCGATATGGCTGGGCTGACGCCTGATGACATCGATATGGTGGTCGTCGCATGCTCGAACCTGCAGCGCGCTTATCCGGCAGTTGCAATTGAGGTGCAAGGTGCACTCGGTATGACGCATGGCTATGCGTTTGACATGAATGTCGCTTGTAGTACGGCGACTTTTGGTATTGAGCAATGTGTCAATGCGATCAAGGCCGGTACCGCCAAGCGTGCACTGATGCTGAATCCGGAAATTACTTCGGGTCATAACAATTTCAGTACCCGCGATAGTCATTTCATTTTCGGTGATGTCTGTACTGCGGTCGTGATTGAGGAAACAGACAGTAAACCGGGTTTTGAAGTGGTCAGCACCAAGCTCTTTACCCAGTTCTCAAGCGTCATTCGCAACAACTTCGGCTTCCTGAACCGTGCGGATGAATCGGGTATCGGTAAGCCCGATAAACTGTTCCGTCAGGATGGTCGTCGCGTCTTCCGTGAGGTGTCTCCTCAGGTCGCACAGATGATTATCCAGCACGTCAAGGATAATGGCCTTGAGATTCCGCAGATTCATCGCTTCTGGCTGCATCAGGCCAATGCCACCATGAATAAGTTCATCCTGAAAATGATTCTGGGTAAAGGCACGGGCGGGACTGAGCATGATGAGGCAGATCACAGCGCCGAACTTGCGCCGGTGATTCTGGATGAGTTTGCCAATACCAGCTCGGCAGGCTCGATCATTGCCTTTCATAAATTCTCTGACGACTTTAAAGTCGGCGATCTGGGTGTGATTTGCTCCTTTGGCGCGGGCTACTCGATTGGTTCGGTGATTGTGCGTCGCGTGGATTAAAATCGACGCTGCGATAAAAAGGGAGCTTGTGCTCCCTTTTTTACGACTGAAATACTGTGGTTTGTCCGATGGACATGCTATCGCTCTATCAGACTTCTAGTGTCTGATGTGTCCAGGATTCCAAGAGTTTGACCGCCGCAGAGAAATCGCTGTCTTCCGGTAGCGCTGAGCTTGCTGCGCGATAGAGGCTTTGGGTCAGCACAAGGATCGGGGCTGGCAATTTGGCACTGTGTACGAGGTCAATGGCGATACCGGTGTCTTTGGCGAGCAGGTTGAGTGCAAAGGTCAGTGGGAACTCGCGGTTGAGTACGCGATGCGGCAAGGTGTTCTCCGTGACCATGCTCTTGCCGCTGGAGGCATTGATACAGGCCAGTGCGGCATCGAGTTTGACGCCATGTGCTTTGAGTGCGCTAAAGCCTTCGGCGACTGACCAGAGGTTGACGGCAAGCAGCATGTTGTTAATGGCTTTCACCGCAAAGCCAGCCCCGCTTGCACCCACGTATTCGATCAATCCAGCAAAAGGCGCTATCGCAGTACGTGCGCGTGCCAGTGCATCCTCATCGCCGCCGACCATGACAGTCAGCGTACCGCGCTCGGCACCAATGGTCTGACCCGAGACCGGTGCATCCAGATAAGCAACGCCAGATGCTGCAAGTAAAACCGACAGATGCTTGGCTGAGGTAGGCTCGCCGCTGGTGCAGTCGACCCAGATGCTGCCTGCTTTAGGCGGGTGGGCTGCGATCAGGGCTTCGACCTCGGCGCTGGTCGGCAGGCATGAAAAAATCACATCGGCCTGCACGGCCTGCTCAATGGGCGTTGCTGTGGTGCCGAATGCGGCGGCATGCGCTTCTGCCTTGGCGAAGGTACGGTTCCAGACGCGGACGTCAGAGAAGGCCTTGGGCAGATGAGCGGCCATACGCCAGCCCATGGCACCCATACCCAGAAAAGCTACAGATTGTGTCATGCTCAAAAATCCTGTGAAACAAGGTGGGGAAATTCAACGGGGATCGGATGGCTCATGATGTGCGTTGAGCCAGTGTCTGTTTGCGCTCAGCGGTGTAATGCCACCAAGGCTTCGCGTCATCACCTGCCATAAAGCGGGTCAGCGAAATAAAGGTATCTAGCATGCAGGGGTCTACAGCGCAGCCACTAAGGGTACAAAGCTGCTCAAACAGCACGTAGGGATCTTTACCCTGCAACTGCTGAGGCTCGGTCATACCCAGCATCTGTAAATCATGTGCGACCCGCGGGCCGACATTGGGCAGGTCAGTCAGACGATGTAGGCGTGTGCGGTCAACTTTATCGGGATGCATGGCTGGCGCGATGAGGTGATTCTTAGACCGGATGGATTATGACATAAAAATAAAACCGGCAAGCCAAAAACAAAAAAGAGAACCGAAGTTCTCTTTTTTGACATCAACAGTCGGATGATCAGTTCTTGGCGCGTGCGCGGAAAGAACCGTCACGCGAGTCGATTTCGATACGCTCGCCGATTTCGATGAAGGCGGCAACTTGCAGTTCAAAACCGGATTTCAGTTTGGCAACTTTGGTCACTTTACCCGAAGTATCGCCTTTGGCGGCAGGTTCGGTGTATTCAACTTCACGCACGATGATGGTCGGCAGCTCAACCGAGATTGGCTTGCCTTCGTAGAAGGTCACTTCACAGATGTCTTCCATGCCGTCTTCGATGAAGTTTTTGGTATCACCGAGGTTTTCTTCTTCGACTTCGTACTGGTTGAACTCGGTGTCCATGAAGATGTACATCGGGTCAGCGAAGTAGGAGTAGGTGACTTCTTTGGTTTCCAGAATGATCTGGTCAAACTTTTCGTCAGCTTTGTAGACGGATTCCTGAGCCTGTTCGTTCAGCAGGTTTTTCATCTTCATTTTGACAACGGCAGAGTTACGGCCGGATTTGTTGAATTCGGTCTTCAGGACAACCATCGGTTTGCCATCGACCATAATGACGTTGCCAGATTTAATTTCTTGTGCGGTTTTCATGGGGGTGAATCCTAGGGAGCGTTTAATCGGGCGAGATTCTACCCGATTTCGGAGGGGATTTGCCAAACATCGTCGGCTTTTTCAAGAGCCAGCGGTCGGAATCCGGTAAATTTTAGCGCTTAATACGATTGGTCCGGTTTGTTGTTGGATGTTAGGGAGGATTGAGCCATTGTATGAGCCGCTCGGTCAGGCTGGATTGGGCAAGTAAAATATCACCCCATTGAGCTGCCTGAGCAGACCATGCATGATGAGACGTCAGCAACTTTGACCAAATCCCGGGTGTCGAAGGCGCCGCGCCATTCCAGATGTCCATCGCCAGATGCCAGTGGGCATTGGGTGTGGTGACCTGATCGACATGGCTGATCCAGGCGTGCAGCTTGGTCAGGTGAGTGTCTTCGTCCTGCGGATAGATATGCCAGATCCAGGGACGACCCGCCCATTGGGCGCGGACGCAGGAGTCCTCGCCACGGACAAAATTGAGGTCTGAGGCCCATAGCAGCCGGTCGTACTGGTCGTGCGACAGGAAGGGCAAAATCTGGATGGTCAGTGATCCTTGCTCGATACGATCACCACGCGTCAGCGGCTGTCCCGACCATGATGAGATCTCTGGGACGGCCTTGCTGATCGGTACGAGCAGCAGCGTTGCAGTGTGATCTGCTGCCAGTGCGGTCAATAGATCCGGTAATGCGGGATTTTCATATGAAAACAGCGAGATTTTACGGGTATAGCGTAAGGTATCGGCAATGCCCAGCGTTTGCCAGAATGTGGTTTGCACATCAGGGTTTTGCTGAAAATGATCACGTGTCTGGATCAGGTCTGCTTCGCGTAGCAGGCCGCCACTCTGTGCGGTGACACTGGGAAACCAGAACGTCTGTACCAGACCGGTCGCTGGATGAGTCGAGGTCATACCATGGCAATCACTGACCCAGCTTTCGGCACTTAAATATTCCAGATTGATCCAGCGTGGCGGTTGACCATTCGCCGCCTGCTGTTTCATCTGTGCCAG
>JASLEL010000360.1 GCA_030151145.1 Aquirhabdus sp.
ACGCTGGTTCTTGTCCACTCAAGCCTTGCCTCGTGTGGTCTTATCTGTGCATAAGCATCTGTATCGGTATCAGGTGCAAATCGATGTGCCGCAGACGCCACCGGATGCATTCTGGTTCCTGCCGTCGTTTGAGGATGGGACGGTGAGATGGCCGCTGCAGAAAGCCATGTCCTGGATTTATGACATCAGTGGGAAAAGTCAGACTCAGTTTCATTATCCTGGCAAGAATGCGCATGACCATGACGTTGCCAAATCGCAGTATCTGGAAAATGCACAAAACTGGATAAACGATCATCATCTGCCGAGCTGGGAGGGATTGCGCCATAACTTCAATGCCGCGATGAAAGATGATCCCGATCTCGTGCATCTGCAAGACAGCATCATCACCGTCCTTTTTGTAGCGCGACTGGTAACGGTGATTTGTAAGGGTATAGAGCAGACCTATGGTCAGGACTATTTGCGGCCGCTGGTGGCGCAGTATGTGCGTTGTAACGATTGGATACTTGATGACATCAGTGCATTACGGGCTCAGGTGGATAGGTTGACCGTAGGGGTGAGTAGTCCTGACATGATTGCGCAGATCCTCTTTGAGCAGTCGGAGCACTATTGGCTGCAATTTTCGGGGCGGACACAGCCTGTTGCGCAACACATTGATGCACTGCAGCGACGTCAGGATTTTGCGATATCCCGTGTCGATGCGGATGGCCTTGCCGTGCGTTATGGCAAGTTTGCGGCTTATCATACGTTAGAAACATGGCAGCGGTTGAGTGCGCATATGGCTCAGCAGCAGCCTGCCCATTTTGCCGAAGATATCGTGGCATTTTATGCGTTAAAAGCAGCTCCGACGCTGACCGAAGGTCAAATCGATGCGTTCCAGCGCAGACTTGAGGAGCATCAGTTATTAGACATTCTGGCGTGGGCGGTTCCTTGGCTGCGTGGATTGCATGCAAATCGCAAGGGTGATCTTGATCAGGCTTATCTCGCTTACACGCAGGCATTGGAAGAGGCCAAGTATTCGGCCGGAAGCAGCCAGTTTGAAATCATCCAGCAGTATTTGATGGTCTGTGCCAAAACCAAAAAATGGAAAATATTCCAGAAAACGGCATCATGGGCGCAGTTCATTGGCTTGATGTCACGTGATCTTGGCAGCGAGGAGCTTGGCAGGTTATTTCGATCCATGCAGGCACAGCTTGTCACCGAGTTAAAATAAGAGCAGAGGAGATCACATCATTGCGTTGATGTTGTCTCCTTTCGCGGGCATCACATGTCTGGTCTATGGATTTTTCTGTGGTCATCTAGCACAAGGATCAAATTAAAAAACTGAGGTGCGAGAAAACTCCGTCTCTGATTTCAGATTTTCCGAGTGGCACCAACGACACCGCCCCGATACTGCGGGAGCGCGAGCAGGATGATCACCACCCCAAGCGACATCATCATCAGCAGCGCACTGGTCTCCATCACCCGACTGACCTGATGCGCAAGCGACACGGTGCTGACTGCGCCCGTGGTCTGTGCCATCGCGTATACCACCACCAAGAGACTCAAGCCTAACGCCCCGCCCATCTGATGCACAGTATTGACGATGCCAGAGGCTGCGCCTGCATCCTTGTGCGGGACGCCTGCCACCGCCGTCAGGGTGAGTGGTGCGAGTAGTGACCCATTGCCCAGACCGATCAGGACCATCGGCAGTGCCACCGCCGTGACATAGTGACTCTGTGCCGACGCCGCGCCGAGCCAAAGCAAGCCGATGATGGTGATGAGCAAGGCAGCGATCATGACGTTAATCATGCCGATCCGACGCGCGATGCGTGGCACGGCAAACGAAGCCATCAGTTGAAATGCCGTGGCAGGCACAAACGCAAGCCCAGCCTCTAGCGGTGAGAAGCCGAGTACGCCCTGCAAGTATTGCGTGGTAAAGAACCAGAAACCCACGATCCCGCTCATAAAGAATAACCGTGCCAGCAACGCGCCATTGCGCGTGCGACTCTGAAAGAGGTGCAGCGGCATGATCGGCTGCGTGGATCGGGATTCATTGCGGATAAAGAGCGCAAGGAAAATCAAACCCAGCGTCACGGTCACTTGCGTCCACAGATTGCCCCAACCGGCCTCCGCCGCATGCGCGATGCCAAAGACCAGCGCCGACATGCCGAGCGTGGACATGAGCGCACCCCGCAGGCCCAACTGACCGCCATGTGTCACTGTCTCAGTGATGTAGCGTCGGGTCGCAAGCATCAGCAGCAGACCGATGGGCACATTCAGCAGGAACCCCACGCGCCATGACAAGAGATCGGCAAAGACCCCGCCCACGACCAAGCCAAAGGTCGCTCCCACGCCTGCCGCAGCAGCGTAATAGGAGAGGGCCTTGCTGCGGGGTTCGCCTTCGGCAAAATAGGTGGCGATGAGCGCCATGGTGGTCGGTGCCAGTATCGCCGAACCCACGCCCTGTATCGCTCGGAATGCCAGCAGGGTTGCTGCTGTCGGCGCAAGACCAATCGCAAGCGACGCGGTGGTAAACACGCCTAGCCCGATCATATACATACGCTTGCGCCCAAACAGATCGCCCGCCCGCGCACCGAGCAGCAGCAGACCACCAAAGGACAGGGTATAGGCATTCTGCACCCATGTTAATCCGACTGCACTTAAGCCTAGGGTCTGCTGGATCTTGGGCAATCCGGTGATCACGATCGAGATATCCACCACGATCATGAAGTAGCTGGCGATTAGGATCAGCAGGATGATGCCCTGAGATGCAGTGCGCGGTGTTGGGATGCGGGCGTGCACTTCGGCGTGCTGGGCGATGGCGGGCATGACTTAGAACTCCTGTGCGGTCGGTCTAAACAGGATCTCGTTGATATCGACATCGTCCGGCTGGCTCATGGCAAAGACCACGGTACGGGCAAAGGCCTCAGCCGGGATGGCGATCTCATAAAAACTACGGATACCGGCAGCAATATCCGGCTCGGTCAGGCTATCGACCAGCTCGGTTGCGACCGCACCCGGAGAGAGGATGGTGGTGCGGATGTTGTACGGCTTGACCTCTTGACGCAGGCCCTCCGAGATGACGCGCACGGCATGCTTGGTGGCGGCATAGACGGCTCCACCGGCGCGGACCTTATGACCAGCGACGGAGGAGACATTGATCACATGGCCGGATTTCTGGCGCTGCATGTGGGGGAGGGCTGCGGCGATGCCGTACAGTACGCCCTTGATATTGACGTCAATCATGCGATCCCAGTCTTCGACTTTGAGGCGCTCGAGTGGTGAGCTGGGCATCAGGCCAGCGTTATTCAGCAGCACATCGATACGGCCATATGTACTGACGGCGGTATCCACCAAATGCTGGACCTGATCCGCCTGAGTCACGTCGGTCTGCACCGCCAGCGCTTGGCGGCCTTCCCACACCATCTCGTCGACCAACACTTGCAGGCGATCAATGCGGCGTGCGCCTAGCACCACCGTCGCGCCGAGTTTGGAGAGCATACGCGCGGTCGCCTCGCCCAAGCCACTACTGGCACCCGTGATCACCACTACTTTGCCCTGAATGCCGTTGTTCATTGGCGTATTTGTCGTGGTCGGATTTGTTGTCGTCGTTGTGGTCATGTTCAGATACTCCTTAATTCATACGGGTTCATTGTGTGTTGTTCATCGTGGATTGTTCATGGGGTAAGGCGTGCGCCTCGTTGAGATACTGGACATCACTGACCTGCTCAAGCCAAGCGACGGCGGAGCCATCCAAGGATTCCTGTATGGCGATGTGAGTCAGGGCGCTCGTGGGCGCTGCGCCGTGCCAGTGTTTTTCATTCGGCGCGATCCAGACCACGTCGCCCGGGCCTATCGCTTGGGGTGCCTCACCCCATTTCTGAATAAAGCCACGACCCGCCGTCACGATCAGCATCTGGCCTAAGGGATGGATATGCCACGCCGTGCGGGCCGCAGGCTCAAAGGTGACATTACCCGCGCTGGTGCGCGCCGGATCAGTCGGGCTAAACAGCATCTCGACGCGCACCGCACCGGTAAACCACTCTGCGGGGCCCTTGAACGCGGTGCGAGTTTCATTTTTAAAGATTTGCATAAAAAATGCTCTATCGGTGAGGATGGAGCCAGTATAGACAAGCGGGTTTATTCTGATTAGAGTCTATTATCGGGATGCGTTTGTGAGAAAAATTCAGTAATGACCAATTTCAATGAGCTGGCGGCCTTTGTGATCGTGGTGCGTGAGGGCAGCTTTACCCGCGCGGCGGCACAGCTAGGGGTATCTCCCTCTGCGCTTAGTCACAGCATGCGGCATCTGGAGGAGCAGCTCGGCATCAAGCTGCTCAATCGCACCACGCGTAGCGTCGCACCGACCGAGGCAGGCGAGCGGCTGTATCAGAGCATCTCGAGCCAGTTTGCGCATATCGAGGATGGTCTATCCACCCTGCAGGAGATGCGTGGTCGGGTGTCGGGCCGGGTGCGCATCTCGGCGACCGAGCATTCGTTCAATAGCGTGATCTGGCCCAAACTCTCGCCCGTCCTGCATCACTATCCGGATATCCAGATCGAGATCACCGGTGACTATCGCTTCACCGACATCGTGGCGGAGCGCTATGACATCGGTGTGCGGCTGGGCGATGATATCGAGAAGGATATGATTGCGGTGCGCATCGCGCCGGATATGCGCATGACGGTGGTGGGCAGCCCACGCTATCTGGAGTGTCATGGCATACCGCAACATCCGCAAGACTTATTGCAGCACGTCTGCATTCGCCTGCGCTTACCGACCTATGGCGGCCTCTTGCCTTGGGAGTTTATGGTCGATGGTCGGCTGCAAAGCATGAAGGTCGAGGGGTCGTTGATTTTCAGTACGTCGAGTATGGTGGTGCAGGCCGTGCGCGATGATCATGGTCTGGCATGGGGGCCGGTCGCCGGTGTGCAGGCGGATATTGATGCCGGTCGCCTCATTCCCGTCCTTGAGGACTATGCCGCGACCTTCACCGGCTATCACCTGTACTACACCTCGCGCAATGTGTCGCCTGCGATCAAGGTCGTGATCGATGCGCTCAGGCTGTGATGTGATGAGAGGCTGATCTTAAGGGGTCTGCAGCAGCACTGGCGTATCTGCCACAGCCTCCGGATGGTCAAAGGCGACTTTATCCGAGTCGCCGAGATCCTCATGCAGGATGCGCCGGATCTCCAGAATCGACTGCGGCGTGTCCTGCACGCTATGCGATGAGATGATCACCTTCTCCGACAGTGCGCCATCCAGATGGGAGCTGCGATAAGGCACCACGCCATCATCGGAATCCAGCAAAGGCACGGATGCTCTGCGCTGGGCGATGATCGAGTGATACTTCACCTGCGGGGAGATCGGCAGCGTCGCCGCCGCACGCACAAAGGGATCGGTGTCTTTGAGGTTATCGATGCTATTGGGCACGATGCGGTCGCGTCCAGAGAGCAGATTGACTTTGCCATCGGTGAGGATCTGCGCCACATCGTCAAAGCGATCCAAGAGGCTGATCGGCAGCTTGATGAGATTGCCCACCCAGCGCCCAATGGTGTTACTCGCAAACGGCGTCCCGCGATGCGGTGCGGCGATAAAGATCACGCGCTCGACATTGGGCATGGGCTTAAAGGTCAGGAACGGGTCGAGCCGTGCATGCAGTTTGGCGAGTCGGGCGGCGTCCAGATCTTTGTCCGCAAACAGTGCCTGCCACAGCTGGTCCTGTGAAGACGAGACCAAAAGCCGTGAGATGACGCCGCCCATGCTGTGCCCGATCAGTACCATATCCTGCGATGCAGGTGCGGTGCCTGCAGGATCAAAGTGGCGTAGGGTCTGATTGAGCGCATCGCGGATCATGGCGACGTTATAGGCGATCGGCGCATTGGTCGGGTAGTAGACCTGCCAGATCTGGTAGTGCTGGCGTAGCGCTTCATCCCCCAAGACCTCATTGGCGACATTGACCCACGCTTCGGGGCTACTGGCGAGGCCATGCAGCATGACGATCACGCGGCGCTTGGGGTCAAAAGGTTGCATCAGATAGACATGCGCCGTAGTAATGCCCTCCGAGCGACCAAACAAAGTCCGCAGCGACTGAGTGGCAAAGCCCGAGCGTGCCAGCCACAGACCATAGCCTGCGGTGAAGTTGGCTGCCAGCGGCACGGTCTGGTCTTTGATGATGACACGAGACTGCATATAGGGGTCATAGGGCGCCAGTTGCAAATGATGCGTAGCGAGCACCTCGGGCAGCGTAAAACCGACGAAGCGGAACAGCACCGTCACCTCAGGCGAGGGCATCTCGCTATAGACAGGTTTTTTCTGGTCTTTCTTTAGCAGTTGGTCCAGACGCGAGGCCATGCTCTCGCCTAACGGGGCTTGCGGCATGACCGCGACCAGCTCCGCCCCAAAGCCATCGCGCCGATAGATGCTGCGCAGGCCATTAAAGCGCAAGGATGCCGCCGGGATCACTTCCTCGGGTAATTGGCTGACATTCTGCAGATTAGAGCGATCCACATCGATGGTCCAATCCCCGATTTGGACCGCTCCAGTCGCCCATCTCGGATCATCACCATGCAGTGCTTGCTGGCGATGAAACAATAACACCGTCGCCTGCTGCACCGCATAGTTATAGTAATCCTTGACCTGTGTCTGCCGATCCTCAAACGCCCGCTCTCCGGGCGTCCGTCCGGTAAAGAACAGATAAGCATAGGCATAGCGTGCGACTTCAAGCCAAGCGTCGATATCGGCGGCAGCATCAGCAGGATTTGTTGTGGTACTCGTTGCCGTCGCGGGCAGCGTGCTATGACGCATCGCCGCCAGCATCCAGAGTTCAGACAGGCTCGATAGACGCCGCTCATCGGTGAGCCCGGCGGTATTGGTGATCGCGGTGATGCATTCATCGATCTTTTTGCGGCAGCGTGACTCATCGAGATCGACCACATTCAGCACATCCAGCGTTGCTGAGCTGAGCTTGTTCGCGGTCAGGATATCGCCACGCTGTAGGGCGATATAGTCCGCAGGTTTCATGGAGCGCACTTCGACCATGGCGCAGCCGTGCAGCAGGCTGATCACCCCAACCGAGATCACTACCAGCATCCATGCCTGTATTGCACGCGCCACCTGCATCATTGACCTCCGCCTGTACCCGTTTTACGATTTGTCCCAGCGGTGCCGGATGTGTCGGCGGTCATGGGGACTTGGTAGGTCGGCATCTTGATTGCCTGCGTCACAGGTTGGGCCAAGGGGTCGATTCCGGGCACCCCTTGCCGGATCAGCGCGGAGAAATGCGGGTCTGATCCTGCCGCGATGGCGCGTGGGTTGATATAGCCGCGCTGCTGCAGGGTGTTGAAGTCATAATGGGGCGTTAACAGTCCGCTATCCTGTGCATACTCCGCCAGATACCCCGACAGGATCAACCGATAATCCAGCGGCAGGCTGGGCGCCACGCGCTTGGCTAAATCATAAACAATGGTGGTGCAGTTGGTGGTCAGGGTATTGTAGAACTGTGGGGTATGCTCAAGGGACTTGGCTTCGGTCATGTAGTTGAGAAACATCGCACGCAGATCCTGCTCAGGCACATGCAGCCGATAGAGATAGTCCTGCTCGCCGCGTACATTGGTGCGTACGCGCACGATATCGCGCTCATCGGCGGCGATCATCACCACCTCAAACTCCCTAAAGAAGCCGCCGATGGCCGAAAAGCTCTCGTGGCGCTTTTTGCGGATCTCCAGTGAAAACACCACATGGCTGCCATCCTTAAAACCGAACGAGACCAAGGTATGCGCAATCGCCGGGCCCATCCAGTAGGAGAGAATCAGATCGGCGGAGACCAGCTGCTTGAGGTCATACTGCCGTGTCTCCCAGCGTACATCGTAGTCGGTCTGGGTACGCCAGTTAAAGTTGCGCACCCGATCCAGCGTGACCTGATCGCCATGCACCTCGGTATGTAAGACATACGCCACATCATCCGCCCAGTCACGGTCATTGGAGGGTTTGATCGTACTCCACCATGCCAGTAAGCCTGCAAATGCCACGCCATACAGGAGCAGGGCAGGCCATCGGGTCTGTCCTCCCCACACGTGCCACACGGCAATGCTTGCCAGCACGACCCAGAGGCTGATCGCGATGACCTTGCCGATCTGTGCGCCGGGGAACTGATACCAGAGCGCAAAGCCGCCCCAGATCATCATACAGACCAAGACCAGCGATACGCCAAAGCGTCCGAGGAAAAACAGCACCTTGTGGATCGGCAAACGCATGGCGTTGTCCTATGCAATCATGACCGGATGATCCAGAGCATATCGTAAAAAGTTGGGCATGACGATGCACGTGCATGGATGCATAGCCCATTCTTGCCATGTATCTGTTGATGCTATGGGTCAGATTAATCGAACATGAGTTTTAACATGGTGATCGTTTGGAGATTGATCAGGCCGCCAAACGATCATGTAGATGACAGGTGCCGTTGTGTGTGATTGCTTATTTGCGAAACCTACTTTGCGCTACTTATCCCGTGATCTATAAAACGTACTGGAAATCATGCAACGACGCTTGGACGCTTTTGGGCCCATGCCGAGTCTACTTTCGCATGGTCACGATTAAATTCTGCATTTGCTTTTAATCTCTGGAAGCCCTGATCCAGAAAGAGGCGCGTTTCTTCGATACGTTTGTGATTTCGCTTCTTCGATCGTTTAGGACTAATCAACCGCAGAGGGATCTCTGTCGCATGATGATAGGCTGCGACACCAAAAACACTGAGCAGCATCAGGCTCAATTGCTCAAAATGCATATCATTGGCAAAGTCCCGACCGAGAATCAAGCGGCCCAGTTGATGATGGTATTGCTGGACCAAGCGTGTTCTCTGCTTTGCAAGAAAACCTGTTT
>JASLEL010000395.1 GCA_030151145.1 Aquirhabdus sp.
GGCACATGTCGATACGCCCTTTACCTTCAGCTTTCGCGAACCCTCCAAGATGTCCTCCCCGCTGCTGCAACTGGATCATGTCGATGCAGGCTATCGCAGCGAGACCGGCGACAAGATCATCGTCGGCAATGTGCGTCTGCAAATCACCCCTGACAGCCGTATCGGTCTGCTCGGCATGAATGGCGCAGGTAAGTCCACCCTGATTAAAACCATCGCTGGCGTGATAGCGCCCTTGGCCGGATCACGGACCAACAGCGAACATCTGAATCTCGGCTACTTCGCTCAGCATCAGATGGACGCACTGGATGCCGAAGCCAGCCCGATGCTACAGCTGGCGCGTCTGGCAGGACCGCAAATCTCCGAAGCCACCCTGCGTGCCTTCCTTGGCAGCTTTGGCTTTAGCGGTGAGCGTATGGAGACCCCTTGTGGCAGCTTCTCCGGCGGTGAGCGGGCGCGTTTGGCGCTGGCCCTGATCGTCTGGCAGCGGCCCAACGTCTTGGTATTGGACGAGCCGACCAACCATCTGGACCTTGATATGCGTATGGCGCTGACCATGGCCCTGCAGGACTTTCAAGGTGCCGTGATTCTGGTCTCGCACGAACGCCAGCTCATCAGCAGTATCTGTAATGACTTGCTCTTGATCCATGCCGGACGCTGTGAAGTGTTTGAAGGCGATCTGACCGACTATGCCCAATGGCTGAAGCAGGCACGTCAGGCTCAGATCAACGCGGAGCGGGCACTGGCTGCGGCACAGCTGGCAGCACAAAAAGGCAAGAAAGCCGAACCAGTCGTTGCGGCCCCCACACCTGCGCCAGTACCAGTGCCAGCCTCCGCGCCTGTCGCCAACAAGGTCGATAAAGAGCAGCAGCGCAAAGACGCTGCAGCCCGCCGTGAGCAGACCCGGCCTCTGCGTGCCAAGATCGAAAAACTGGAAAAAGCCATCACGAGCGATCAGGCTAAACTGGCCAAGATTGAAATCGACATGGCGGATAGCGGTCTGTATGAAGCTGCACGTAAAGCCGAACTGATCAAACTCATGGATCAGCAGCAACAAATCAAACAGCGACTGGCAAGTGCAGATGAAGAACTGCTGACGCTCATGATGGAATTGGACGAGCTGGAAGCCTCTTAATCAGAATGACACCTATATTGTTCCACGTGGAACAATATAGGCTTAAATCGACGCACATTAGCTGGTTTTGTTCCACGTGGAACATCTTAATTCTTATCCGGCATCTCTGCGGCTACTGCACAAGCGCAGGCTAAGCAGAATAAATTCTCTCCTCTTAAATCCGTCGCAGCTGCTACGATTTCATATTTATCAGCGCAGCCTATTCTGTAGTCTGCTTCTCATTGTCGATTTCACGCTGTACAGGTTGTGTCATCAGCCCATCATTTTGCGTAGCAGTCGCGTCAACCCGTATTGCATCCGTAAATCTGATTGCATACGCTAGCGCCGCATTTCGGATCACAGGAAGTCCGTCCATACCGCCCGGCCGTCATACTCGAAATGGGCTCTGTGCTGCGCACTGCGTCAGGCCAAGCAAAGAACACTGTCAATGTCGACAGCGTCTGCTGACCCACGAGACTTGTGCCCGCACAGCTAGTATCAGCAACAACATTGGAGTACATCCATGACCCTCTCACGTCGCACATTTCTTCACGCTGCAGGTGCGCTTGCGATCATGCCCATCGCCGCCTGTGGTAATACCGAAAATGCCCTCAATGATGGTGCACAGAACACCTCGGGCAATGGCACAAGCAATGGCAGCAATACCGCAACAGACTCAAATAGCATTGCCAATCCTGCCCCACTCACTCATGCATACCATATGCCCGATGAAGGTGGAGCACATGCAGCGACCTGGATGGCATTTGGTGCTACAGCCAATGCGTGGGGCACGACCGGTATTTATGGCGCCAGTCGCGGGATCGCACGCAAAGACTTGCTACGTATCGCGGCCAATCTGTCCCGCTTTGAGCAGGTCAATATGCTGGTGAATGATCAGATCGATCTGGCGCAAGCACAGCAGCTACTCACGCAAATCCGCAGCGAACCCACACCGCAGTTTGCAGGCACGAGTGCCTTGCCAGCTATAGAATCAGCAGGTGCGATCCGCTTCATCGTACAGGCGTTGGATGACTTATGGATTCGGGATACCGGACCCGTCTTCGTGCGCGACAAACAGAACGGTCTGTATGGCGTGAATTTCAACTTCAATGGCTGGGGACAGCAAAATACCGGCGCGGCAGGCTGGAGCAAAGATACGCAGAAAGCCGCCAATGGCATACTAGACCAACCCATCGCAGAGGACCAGCAGATCGCTGATGCTGTCCTCAAGCTAACTAGTGCAACCAAACTCAGTACCTGGCTGGTGCTGGAGGGCGGTGGTATCGAGGTTAATGGTAAGGGCACCGCGATCTGTAGTGAAAGCTGTATCCTCAACCCCAACCGCAATCCCGGACGTAGTAAGGCTGAGGTCGAAGCAGAGCTACAGCGCCTGCTCGGCATCCAGAAAGTCATCTGGTTACCCGGCGTCAAAGCCAAAGACATCACCGATGGCCATGTCGACTTCTATGCCCGTTTCACCAATGATACGACCGTGGTGTATACGCTGGATGATGATCCTCAATCACCAGACCACGCGGCAACATTGCTTAATCAGCAGATACTCACGAGAGCAACCGATGCACAAGGCAACAAGATCACTGCTATCCCCTTGCATAGTCCTGACTTCAGCCGCGTGCAGGCCGCTGTCGAATCACGAAATGGCTGGCATAGTGGCGCATCGTTCTTTAACACGACAGGATTTGCTGCAGGCTATGTCGGCTTCTATGTCATACATGACTGCGTCCTGATGGCGCAGTTTGGCGACACTGGAGCGGATCAGGCGGCTTTCAGTACCTTGCAGAATCTCTACCCCACCCGTACGGTGATCCAGATCACCACCGATGGCATCGCCAATGGCGGCGGGACTATCCATTGTGCGACACAGCAGCAGATCTAAGCATCATTCATATCTCATGCAACTGGCGCACGGCCTTAGCAGACCATCCCCACACGCAACAAAAAAGCACCCCTCAGGGTGCTTTTTTAGTCTCAGCGTGAATCAGGCGTCGAGGTTGGCGACCGACAGCGCGTTAGTCTCAATAAACTCACGACGCGGCTCGACATCATCGCCCATCAGACAGGAGAACATATGATCCGCTTCGATGGCATCCTGAATGTTCACGCGCAGCATGCGGCGATTTTCCGGGTCCATCGTCGTTTCCCAGAGCTGTTCTGGGTTCATTTCTCCCAGTCCTTTATAACGCTGGATATTGAGGCCCCGACGCGAATCCAGCATCAGCTGACTCCACAGCTCGGTGAAACTGCGGATCGGCAGGACTTTTTCACCGCGCTTAAGCACTGCACTCTCTTCTAACACATGCACCCAAGCCTGTGAGAGGCGCATCAGCTTGTGATATTCACCCGAATGGAAGAAGGCGGTATCCAGCAGATAGTGATGCGGCAACTGATGGATATAGATCGTCAAACGGGGCAGATGCATGGCCTTATCGTCTTCACCCATCGTTTCAATGCTGATGGTGGGTTTCAGACCTGGCTCTTTGGCAGCGATTGCCGCGACGAGTTTGTCTGTCCATACCTCAACCACGGCACGATCATGCAACTGCTCTTCTTCGAGGCTCTCTTGCTGGATCAGGCTATTGAGCATCGCCAGCGGATAGCGTTGTGACAGACGCTGAATCACTTTTTGCGTGGCCTGATAGTCTTTGAGCAAAGCCTCCAAGGCTGCACCCGCGATACCTGGCGCATCAGGATTCACATGCAGCGCAACATCATCCAGCGCACTCGACAGCAGATATTCATCCAGCGCGTCGTTGTCTTTCAGATACTGCTCGTGCTTGCCTTTCTTGATCTTGTACAGCGGCGGCTGAGCGATATAGATATAGCCCCGCTCAAACAGCTCCGGCATCTGGCGGAAGAAGAAGGTCAAGAGCAGCGTGCGAATGTGCGAGCCGTCCACGTCCGCATCGGTCATGATGATGATCTTGTGGTAGCGCAGCTTCTCAGGATTGTACTCCTCCTGCCCGATGCCGCAGCCCAGCGCAGTGATCAGCGTACCGACTTCTTGACTGGAGATCATACGATCAAAGCGGGCGCGCTCGACGTTCAAGATCTTACCCTTGAGCGGCAGGATGGCCTGCATCTTGCGGTTACGACCCTGCTTGGCACTACCGCCCGCAGAGTCACCCTCGACGATATAGAGTTCGGACAGTGCTGGATCTTTCTCCTGACAGTCAGCAAGCTTGCCCGGCAGACCGGCGATATCCAGCGCGCTCTTACGACGGGTCATCTCACGCGCCTTACGTGCGGCTTCACGTGCCCGTGCTGCATCGATGATTTTGCCAACGATGGCTTTGGCCGCTTGCGGACGCTCGAGCAGGTATGCGGAGAATTCGCGGTTCATCGCGGACTCAACGGCAGGACGCACTTCACTCGACACCAGCTTTTCTTTGGTTTGGCTTGAGAACTTGGGATCCGGGACCTTGACCGAGACGATCGCAGTCAGTCCTTCACGCGCATCATCACCCGTGATATCGACTTTCTCTTTCTTGAGGACGTTTTCGGTTTCCATGTAGCTGTTCATGGCGCGAGTCAACGCGGCACGGAAGCCGGCGAGGTGAGTACCGCCGTCTTTTTGCGGGATATTGTTGGTGAAACAATAGACCGTGTCCTGCTTGTAGCTGTCAGTCCACTGCAGCGCGACTTCGACACCGATGCCATGATCACTGTCCACGGTAAAGTGGAAAATGTCGATCAAAGGATGCTTGCCCTGATTGATGAATTTGACAAACTCAGCCAAGCCGCCTTCGGAGCTGAACACCTGCTCCAGATCCGCGCGCTCATCACGCAGCACGATCTTGACGCCGGAATTCAAGAAGGATAGTTCGCGCAGACGGCGCAGCAGGACGTCATAGTTAAAGATGGTCTGGGTGAAGGTCTCCGGACTCGGCCAGAAACGGATGCGTGTACCGCGTTTGGTGGTCGCGCCTGTCTGCTTCAGTCGGTAGTCGGGCACACTGTCGGTGTACTCCTGCACGTACTGGATGCCTTCTTTCCAGATTGTCAGCTCCAGCTTGGAGGACAGCGCATTCACTACCGATACGCCTACACCGTGCAGACCGCCCGAGACTTT
Organism: Aquirhabdus sp.; assembly: GCA_030151145.1. Classification (GTDB taxonomy): domain Bacteria; phylum Pseudomonadota; class Gammaproteobacteria; order Pseudomonadales; family Moraxellaceae; genus Aquirhabdus. The sequence goes on from JASLEL010000395.1 coordinate 5,202, forward strand.
ATAGCTGTTGTCGTCAAACTTACCACCGGCATGCAGGATGGTCATGATCACTTCCGCAGCCGACACGCCTTCTTCGGCATGGATATCGACCGGGATGCCGCGACCATTGTCCGAGACACTGCATGACTCGTCGCTATGGATGGTCACCACGATCTCGTCGCAATAGCCCGCCAGCGCTTCATCGATGGCATTATCAACGACTTCAAACACCATATGATGCAGACCGGTACCGTCATCGGTATCGCCAATGTACATGCCCGGTCGTTTGCGGACGGCGTCCAGTCCACGCAGCACTTTAATATTGGACGAATCGTAAGTCGGTTCGATCGCAGCGGCTGGGGTTACGTCATCAACGTGAGATGTCTCTTGGCTCATGCATCTGATTCCTGATCAAGTACAACATACAAATGAATTAACACTTTGATTCATTTGTATAAAAAATTAGACTAACTGCTTATTATAAAAGCAATTTTTTCAATTATATATAGGGGAATTGTCAACCTGTCCAGATGGAACGAGTCGCCATATCCATGGATTCAACATTTAGTCATGCTGGAGCTGTCCCTGATCCAGATGATAGATGGCTTGATCTACAGCGACCTCACGCAGTGCCGCCAGTACCGCTGGCAAATCCACCGTCGTCAGAAAGATCTGACAGTCCAGAGCGACCAAAAACTGTACCAGACGTGCTTGCGCTGCGGCATCAAGCTCAGCCGTCATATCATCTAATAATACCACACTTGCATGCCCCTCTGCATGCAGCAGACGCATTTGCGACAGCTTGAGCGCGATGATCAGCATTTTTTTCTGTCCGCGTGACAAAAGCTGTTCTGCAGCGCCAAATGGGGTCTTAAAGCGCAGATCCGCCCGATGTATACCATGCAGACTATGACCCCGCTCAGCATCACGCTCACGTGAATCCAGCAGCGTCTGAGCCAGTCCGGTCTCGACATCATAGCCCGGTGTATAGCCCAGGCTGATCTCTTGATCCGGCAAGATTTCGGCAATCACCTCATTAAAGACCTGCTGCCAGCGTGTGAGTACCGCCTGACGCAGGCCATGGATCAGCTCACCCGACTGTGCCATCTCCTGCTCCCACACCAGCAGCGTGTGATGACTATGGGCCATTTTAAGCAGACTGTTGCGCTGCTTCAGTGCACGCTGATAACGCAACCATTGCGGATAGAACTCACGTTCCACGTGGAACATCAACCAATCGAGGAGCTGTCGGCGTGGTTTGCTGCCACTGTCGAGCAGATCCATGTTTTCGGGATTGATGAGCTGTACTGGCAGGAGTCGGGCAATATCACTCTGCGTCACGGTATTGCCATCGAGACGCAGCAGAGATTGTTCAGTAGATTTTTGCAGACCGATGCGATGACTGGATGACTCGGCAAAAATCACCGTTTCACGTGAATCATGCTGGATATAGTGGCGCGGGTTAACCGTACGAAAGGACCGTCCCGAAGACAGCAAATGTAAGGCTTCAATGAGAGAGGATTTGCCGCTGCCGTTGGCACCGTGAATGATGTTCAGCGGTGCCAGATCAGACAGCATGATGCTGGTGAGATTTCTGAGAGCCTGAATCCTGATCCGGTCAAAATGCATAAGCCTACTTCAGACAAAGAAAAATCAGAGCGCCGGATCACGGCACCCAGACTAGACATCAGACCCGCATTGGCATGACCACATAGGTCGCGCCCAGATCATCCATATCCTGAATCAGCGCCGATGCATTGGCATCGCTCAAGGTGATCTGGACATGATCTCCATCCAGCACACTCAGGATATCCAGTAGGTACTGGGCATTGAATGACATCTCCAGCGGCGTGCCCTGATACTGGATCAGCAGATCTTCGACTGCTTCGTCCTGCTCGGTATTATTGGCACGGACCTGCAGGTTCTGATCATTCATCTGCAGGAAGACCCCGCGCAGCTTTTCGTTACTTAAGATCGCGACGCGCTGCAGGGTATGTTTGAATTCATCCAGACTGACTTTCACCACTTTATCCCCGTGCTTTGGAATCACACGGCGATAGTCGGGGAATTTGCCATCAATGAGCTTGGTGGTAAAGCGAATTTCGATATCACTGCCGGCCTGATCATCGCTCGGCTTGCCATGCTGGATGAGGTTCACGGTAAAGAACTCGCGACCGATCTTAATCGAAAGCGGACTTTCTTCATGGTAGAGCAGACGCTGCAGTTCCATCACGCCTTTGCGCGGG
>JASLEL010000090.1 GCA_030151145.1 Aquirhabdus sp.
CTGCATGATGTCGGCATCGACCAGCATGCCCGACTGCAATGCTTGCGTCTTGCCGTAAGCCGTGACGGTCTGCGTGTCGAGACGCACGATGATTCGGTACATCGGCTCGCTATTGGCCTGAGTACTGTTGCCATTGGCGCTATAGGCGTTCAGATCACTGCTGGGCAGGGCGGTCTTGGAGACTGAGATCACGGTGCCATGGGCATGACCAAACTTCTGATAGGGGTAAGCCTGATAGCGCAGGATGACGGGGTCTCCCGGATTGACAAAGCCGATGGCGCGGCTGGGTGCATAGAGCTGCGCCTGCAGATGCGCACGTGCGGGCACGATGCTCACCAGCGGTTTTGACGTATCGATGGCCTGACCGACTTCGGCGGTGACGGCGGTGGCAATGCCGGATTCGGAGGCGGTAATCACGATGCCGCGTTTGGATTCACTTTCGGTGAGTTCCTGACTGGCTGTGGCGAGGTTACGCTTGATCTGGGCCAACTGATTGGACTGGGTCATGTCCAGACTGCGCAAGGTGCCTTCTTGCGTGTTGAGCTCTTGCGTGGCGGTGATACGGTCACGGCGATAGCCTTGCAGGCGGTTTTGCTGATCGAGGACGTCTTCTTCTTTTTGCTGGTACTGCTCGTGAGAAATAAAGTCTTTATCCAGTAGACCGCGATAACGGCTTAAGGTTTCCTGTGCAAGTCCCACACGGCTTTCTTGGCTTGCGATCTGACCGTCCAGTGCCCCGATCTGGGCGCGTATATCGGCGATTTTATTGGTCAGTGTCACGCGGTCATCGGCCTGTATGGCTTCGGTCTTGTGCTGCTCATCCTGCAGGGACTGCTGACGTGTTTGAATGTCGCGGCTGATTGAGCCTTGCGTATCACCTTGTGCGTTCTGGCGGTCGCTGGACAGCACATAGAGCACGTCGCCTTTCTTGACGGTCTGTCCTTCGGTCACGTGTTTTTCGAGCACGATGCCAAACTGAGGCGTGTAGATCTTGACCAAACCCTGATCGGGGATGAGCTGTCCGCTGACGGCACTGCGCTGGGTATAGCTGCCCCAGATCAGAAAGGCGATGATCAGGATGGCGGACGCGATGGCAAAGCCAGTGAGCACCTGAAAAGACAGCGGCCTGATCAGGATGATTTCCCCCAGCCAGTTGACATGGCGTGCATCGAGGGCAGCTTGACGAAAGAGTTTGTTATTATTCATGATTTACGGCTATTCATGATTCAGGGTTATTCAAGTTTTATCGCTATCATGTGTGACAGCGGTGCCTGCCTGCTCCCGATCCGTCGATTAAATCAGCGTACCGGTGACGCATTCAGTGCGGTTGATCGCGCTGAATGATCAAAAAAAGCTGTTGTTATTCAAAAAAATTCTTGTTGGTCGGTTGAGTCATTGGTCGTCATGGCTACGTGTGATGACGGAAGTCGGTCACCCCGAGCGATGGCGTTCACGCGGTCTCCTGAATATTCAGGATTTATTTTGCTGACCATTTGATTTAATGTGACATTAATTCTGACCGCGTGCAATGGCTAACGACAGAATATCATGAAAAAACTGTTAACTACATCACTTTTCGTCGGGTGGTTGCGGGGATGAATGGTCGGTATTTAAGCACAGGCGCTGTCGGTCGGATGGCGGGCGGCGGTCAGCGCCATGCGGAGCTGATCCAGGGTCTTCATGCGTTTGACGGTTTGCCAGAGTGCTTCGGCTTCAACATAACCATGCGTGAGCATACCAAGCCATTGTTTATAGCGGCCAACCAGACCGGCATCGGTCTTGGTGGGGCTGTCTAAGAAGGCGATTTGCAGTGCCAGCAGGCTGGACCAAGGCAGCGGGTCCGCGCCACGGATACAGTTGACGAGATCGGGTCGGGTGACGGCACCGCGCCCCAGCATCAGGTCGCCACAGCCCGATACGGCCTGACAGCGTGCTGCATCGGCGGTGCTCCAGATTTCGCCGTTGGCGATGAGCGGGATACGGATCGCTTCCCGGATCGGCGGCAGCTTCTCCCAGTAGGCGGGCGGGCTGTAGCCGTCGGCTTTGGTGCGGGCATGCACCGTGAGCCATGCCGCTCCGGCACTGGCGATGGCGTGGGCATTCTCAAGCGTATGTGCATCGTCCAGATAGCCAAGGCGCATTTTGGCAGAGACCGGAATGTGTACAGGTACGGCACGGCGCACGGCAGAGACGATCTGGTGAATCAGCTCCGGCTCATCCAAGAGCACGGCGCCGCCTTTATGCCGATTGACCGTCTTGGCGGGACAGCCAAAGTTCAGGTCGATCGCGGGGGCACCGAGGCTGGCTGCGAAGGCCGCATTGTCTGCCAGCGCAATCGGGTCATTGCCCAAAAATTGCATGTGTAGTGGGGTGCCGCTGGCGGTTTTGCCTTGCGTCAACAGCTCGGGGCAGTATTCATACAGCACATGCGCAGGCAGCAGTTGGTTGGTGACGCGGATAAACTCACTCACGCACCAGTCGTAGTGGCCGATCCGGGTCAGCAGATGGCGCATGGGTGGGTCGGTGAGACCTTCCATCGGGGCGAGAATGAGTTTCATACGGGCTTGAGTACATCGATGATTGAAACCGCCGCTTTATACCGCGAAATGCGCGTGTTGTCTATTTGCTGAGCATAAAAATTTGCCGGATATGATATGAATGGTTACCGATGATCACAGTAAGGACAGTGATGGCTGGGTGTAAAATGAGACGGGAAAGCCGGGTATGTGGCTGTAACTGGAGGACATCATGAGTCTGCCTAAGCTCGTGTTACTGGATCTGGATGGGACGCTGTATATCGATCAGCAGCCGCTTGCGGGTGCCGTCGATACCGTGAGCTGGCTGCGGGCGCAGGGTTGTGTGATCCGTTTTCTGACCAATACCACGACGCGTGCGCGGGCTGATCTGTATGCCATGCTGACTGAGATGGGGTTATCCAAGGATATCGAAGAGCTGGTGAGTACGCCTGCAGTCGCGGTGCTCGAACTACAGGCCCGCCAGCAGATACTGGGTCGCCCGCTGCGGATTTGGCCGGTCGTGGCGGAGGCGATCCAGACGGATTTTGCCGGGTTTATCCGGGATGAGGTATTGCCCGATGTGGTGGTGCTGGGGGATATCGGTGATGCATGGAGCTTTGATCTGATCAATCGGCTGATTGCCGCCATGCATCAGGGGGCGGTCCTCATGGCGCTGC
>JASLEL010000116.1 GCA_030151145.1 Aquirhabdus sp.
CCCGTCTTTATCAAACACCTCGTATACGCGTACATCGGGATGATAGACCGGGATGTCCTTGCGCTCTTTAAAGGTCAGGCCATAGAGCTGGTTGGCCGCGTAGAAGACACCGTTTTCAAGCACGCTATTGAGCTCAAAATACGGTTTGACTTCTTTGTCATCAATATCGTATTTGGCTTTACGCACTTGTTCGCTGTAGAAGTCCCAGTCCCACGGCTGCACGGTAAAGCCGCCTTTCTGCTGATCGATCACAGCCTGAATGTCTTTGGCCTCCATGCTTGCGCGTTTGGTGGCCGCAGGGACGAGGTCCTGCATGAATTTAATCGCGTTCTCAGGCGTCTTGGCCATCTGGTTTTCGAGCTGCCATGCGGCAAAGCTCGGATAGCCGATGAGTTTGGCCTGCTCATAGCGGATCTGGGCCAGACGCTCGATCAAGGCGCGCGTGTCATTGGCGTCGTTTTTCTCCGAGCGGGTCCACGAGGCGTTAAAGAGCGCCTCACGCGTGGCGCGATCACTCAGTTCTTGCAGGGCGGGCTGCTGGGTGGTGTTCTGCAGGGCGATGAGCCAGGCATGTTCCAGATGATGCGCTTTGGCCGCATCACTTGCAGCACTGATCTCGTCCGGGCTTAAGCCGGCAAGTTGTGCCTGATCATGAATGGTGAGGCCACCATTCTTGGTGCCTGCGAGCAGCTTGTTGGTGAATTGGGTCGAGAGGCTGGAGTTTTCCTGATTCAGCACTTTGAGCTTGGCTTTGTCGGCGGCATTCAATTTCGCACCGGCGAGGATGAAGTTCTGATAGGTGACATCAAGCAAACGAGCATCTTCTGAGTCGAGATTTAGATTTTTACGTTGGTCATAGACGGCTTGTACACGTTGGAAAAGCTTGTCATTGAGGTAAATGGCATCCTGATGCGCGGCGCGTTTCGGTGCCAGATCTTCCTGAATCTTCTGCAGGGCTGGATTGGTGTTGGCGCTGGTGATGGCGTCAAACACGAGCAGCGTGCGGTTTAAGAGCTGGCCGGATTTTTCGAGCGCAAGGATCGTGTTGTCGAAAGTCGGTGCGGAGGTGCTATCCGTGATGGCTTTGATCTCAGCGAGCTGCTGTTTCATACCAGCCTGTGCAGCCGGGGCGTAGTCACTGTCTTTGATCTGGTCAAACGGCGGTGCCTGATAGGGCAGCGTGCTGGGCGCATAGAAGGGATTGTTGGGACCAAAAGGGACGGCTGTGGCGTGTTTGCTGGTTGTCATGGTGGTCGGCTTGGCTTTGTTTGCGTCAAGGGCCAGTGCAGGCTGCAGGAGTAGGGCAATACTGCTGACCAGAAGCAGTGGACGGAGGTTGAGCATAGGAAGTCCTTGTGTGTAATGGCCTGAATGATCGTATTTGAGGCTCATGAATTAGCAATATTCATACCATTTGGTTTGTATTTATGTCCAGTTCTATACGTCGGATGGCTGATGACTGCGTGATTAATATCCGTTGATGTCGGGTATATCGCGGGCAAGGAGATTGGTCAATGGAAAATGAATCGGTGGGGAAAATAAAAACGGCGAGTGTGCCTGAGCATACTCGCCGTGATGTGAAGCAGGTCGGCTTAAGCGGAATACTTCGCCAGTAAATCCAGAAACTCAGCACTTTGCTGTGGATGATCTTTGATGATATCTGCCAGGGTACGGCCTTTGGGGTCGCGGGCATTGACATCACGGCCATCAGCGGTAAAACGAACCAGCAGACGCTCGAAGTCATAAGGGCGCATGTGCTTGTAAGCGCTATACAGAACATGAAAATCGGCATTCACGCCCTCTGGCGGCAGATGACCCAGATAGGCAAACACGCGCTCGTCGGTCCATGCTTCATTGAAGGTTGCCGGTTGTGCAAACGCCATAACAGCTCCACGGTGATTCAGATCGTTAATTTTTGGTAGACGGATAAAGCAGACAGCCATATCCCGTCAGAATAGGGCAGTATTATGGCGTGACAGGCACAATAACGCAAAACCTCTATGACCAATTCTATTGATGTGGCTCATGAGATTTTTTGATGGGCTTAGTGGTTTTGATGAGATGCGACGTTCGGGTGCAACAGGCGAATAAAAAACAGCCCGCGACATACTGCGCGGGCTATCGGTATGGCATTAAACCCATATTAGCGAATCGTGCTGGCTTGCTGCTGCTCTTCGGGCAGGTTGATATTCATTTCCAGCATTTCGATATTGGCTTCGGTCCGAATACTCATCTGGATGTCGCTGGTATTGACGCCGCGTACATAGCGGTTCACGACTTCCATGATTTCGGACTTCATGCGGTTAATGGTTTCCGGACTCAAGCGACGGCCTAAACGGTTTTCGGTTGCGATGATCACCTTCAGGCGATCAGCCGCAGTTTTGGCGCTGGAGGGGGCGGGCTCGGATTTAAACAGGTTTGCCCAAAAACTCATGCTTGCACTCCAAAGAAACGGGCCAGCCAACCTTGCTTCTGTGGTTGGATATGGCGGTATGGACGGTCTTCACCGAGGAAACGAGCCACGAGATCATCATAAGCCTGACCGGCCTTGGAGTCCATATCGCGGATCGCAGGTACGCCTTGGTTGGAGGCGCTGAGCACCGAAGTACATTCTGGAATGACGCCTAAGGTCGGCACTTTCAGAATGTCTTTGGAGATGTCGTCAATGCTCATCATCTCGTCGCGGATGGCGCGGTTAGGGTCGAAGCGGGTGATGACCAGATGCTCGCGCACGCGGCCGATGTTCTGCTCGACTTTTTTGGTCTTGCTGTGCAGCATGCCGATGATGCGGTCAGAGTCGCGCACCGAGGAGATTTCGGGGTTGGTGACGATCAGGGCTTCGTCGGCGTGGTACATGGCGAGGATCGCACCGCGCTCAATGCCGGCGGGCGAGTCACAGACGATATAGTCGAATTCGGCGGAGAGCTCTTCGATGACGCGAGCCACGCCTTCGTCGGTCAGGGCATCTTTGTCACGGGTCTGGCTGGCTGGCAGGATATAGAGGGTTTCGATTTCGCGGTCACGGATGAGGGCTTGCGATAGGCGGGCTTCGTTGTGAATGACATTCACGAGGTCATACACGACGCGACGTTCACAGCCCATAATCAGATCCAGATTACGCAGGCCGACATCAAAATCAACCACGACGGTTTTATAGCCACGCAGTGCGAGTCCGGTCGCAAATGACGCACTGGTGGTGGTTTTTCCGACGCCACCTTTACCTGAGGTTACAACTACGATTTTTGCCACATTACACTCCTGACACTGGGCAAACATCGATGGAAGAGTTGCCAGCTTTTTGTTAACAGCTTGTTAATCACAGTATTTGACCACAAAAATATGCCCGAACACCATAGTCATTAGAATAGCAATATCCTTTATCCTGCGTTATGGCAACAATGTTACAGAACATGTAACCCATTTATGTGCGCAATGCAGGTATTTTAAAACTTGGATATTCAGGCAACCCATTATTATTTAGTGAGTTTGTCCTTCAGAAGTGCAGGTCTATCGGGCACTTCTGTATCGGTTATATTTAATGGCTGTGCAGGGGTTTATATTGCAGTGTGCCATCGGTACCCAGACTGATATAAACCGCCTGACCGATCATATCCTGTGGAATATCTTCGGCGACGCTGAATGTGCCGGACAAGGAAACCAGCTCGGCTTCGAGTTTCTGACAAAAAATAAAGGCATTGCTGTCAGCAGAGGTCCCTGCGATCAGGCGTCCGCGTGCGGTGCCATAAACATGGATAGAGCCTGCAGCGATCAACTCGGCCCCACTGTTGACATCGGCGAGGAGGACCAGATCCCCATGCTCAGCGACGAGGCGCTGGCCGGTGCGTAGGATTTCCTGATGCATGACGTTGCCGATGACCGGCTCTGCGGCAGATTTTTTAGCGCCGAAGCCGGGGGCCGGTGTCGGCGCTGCGGCGGGGGATTTGTTGCCGGTACTGGCGGTGGGCGCGACACGCTGCATGGCGGGGTCGGCAGGAAGTACGGGAAATTTCAGGCTGCGGGCCTGATCTGCCAGATTGCCCTCGACGACGGCGAGCGGCTGAAACTGATATTGGCGCAGCAGATCAAGAATCTGGTCCAGAGGCAGGCTTAAGGTCGCATCAATGATGATGGGCATGCCGGTCAGTTTGGTCGACAGGGTTTTGATTTCCTGCTCCAAGTTGGCGAAATTGCTGCTTTGAAAGGTGATGCGGGTAAAGCTGACCATTTTGCCATTCAGGCGAATATCGCTCATGCGTTCAGATGTCCTTCGTCTCGCTTTTGGGAGTGCCAGCGACCGGATTGGATGGGTCTGCAGGCTTGTGATTGCTCTGCATTTTACACGGCTTTTGAGTGAGCGGAAGGGATTTGCGGGGATTTATCACGGGTTATTGCTGGGGGATGCACCGCAGACAGGATGCTTATGACACCTTGGTCTGCGGTGATAACTCATCGTGTTATTTACGGGGCGGACAGACTGGGTGTATCTGGAGACAAGGCATCATCTTTATGCTGAAACCGCGCCAGCATGCGTTCGATGTTCTGCTGTTTATGCACCCACAGGTCGGCGACCCAGGTCTGAAAACGCTGACGGAATTCGTTGTCGTCTTCATAGTCGCCGTTTAGAATCCAGTCTGGTAGCTGGATTTCCTGAATATCCACGCCGACACGGCGCACACGGCCCATCCAGAAGTCGAGATAGCCGGGAATGCCGTCAGGGTAGACGATGGTCATGTCGAGCATACTGTCGACTTGCTTACCCAAGATCTGGATCGCAAGTCCTAAGCCACCAGCTTTGGGTTTGAGCAGATTCGGGTAGGGTGAGCCTTGTGCCTGATGCTTGGCCGGTGTGAAGCGTGTGCCTTCCAGATAGTTGAGGAGGGTGAAGGGCTGTGTGACCAGACCTTCACAGGCCCGACGGGCTTCCAGCATATCTTGCTGCTTTAAGGCCGGATTCTGGGCAATGGCTTCTTTGCTGTGGCGCTTCATCATCGGGAAGCCCAGAATCTTGAATGCGAGTCCCAAAAACGGAATAAAGATCAGCTCCCACTTGGTGAAGAAGCGGGTGAGTGGCATGCGCGGCAGACCGACATACTGCATGACGGTGGTGTCTACCCAAGTCTGATGATTACAGATCAGCAAGTATTGTTTATCCAGACTCAGGCCCGAAGGGATGGTCAGTTGCCAGTCGATTTCGGGCAGTTGATGGTCGATCAGCCAGCTATTAAAGCTCAGCCAGCGATTGGTCAGGTGGATGGCCATCTCGGTGAGGGATTGCTTGGCATCCTTGCTGGGGATCAGGCTGCGCAGGAGACCGATGGTCAGGACCGGAGGGCCGAAAGTCAGGGTATTGCCGGTGATAGCGGTGCCCATTAAAAGTCCGCGTGCGCGTTCACGCAGGGAGAGGGGATTGGAAAGCGTGGAAATACGTGCCATAGCGATGATGTCCGATCTAATGCTAAACGTGACTACTACAACTAAAACAACAATAGAAAACCAAAGACGGATAAAAGCCAATAGCCGAATGATTCATTTTCAGCTTTATGTGATGCGTATCCAAAAAAACCATGATGAGGATAACGTCATTTGATGACATGTTTTTTATCTATGCATCATAGGGGTTTGCCGATCTCATCACAATTCATCAGGGTATGCCAGTATGCATACTCGGGAGTCTGCTGATCTTGGTTGATCATTTGGAAAATATTTTTGCGGCGGTCAGTATTTGCTAAATGTCATCGAAAGAAAAATAAATTGCGAAAATAGATACTTGAAACAGACAAGAAGCTGGAATTTGTAACATAGCCTAACGATGTTAACAAAAAAGCCATGGCGACAGACCTTTGAGCATCTCCACAATGTACACATTCCAATAACGCTCTTTTCGGAGTAGTACATGCGTAATAAACTGATTGCCACAACAATGATGACAACGACACTGGTTGGCGGTATTGCCCTGATGAGTGGTTGTACCACAAATCCTTATACCGGACAGCCACAATTGAGCAAGACTGTGATTGGCGGTTTAGGTGGTGCAGCAGCTGGTGCCTTGATTGATCGCAGACATCGCGGTCAGGGTGCAGCCATTGGCGCGCTGCTGGGCGGTGGTGTCGGTGCCTATATGGATTATCAGGAAAAGAAACTGCGTGAACAGATGCAGGGTACGGGTGTGGGCGTAGAGCGTAACTCGCAGACCGGTGCCGTCGATCTGATCATGCCGGGTGCCATCACGTTTGCAACCGCGCGTTCGGACATCAATCCTTCTTTCTCCGGTACACTGACGCAACTGGCACAGACTCTGGGTAGCTATCCGAACCAGACCATTCAGGTCCGTGGCTATACCGATAATGTCGGCGCAGTGGGCTATAACCAGCAGCTGTCGCAAGATCGTGCCAATAGTGTCGCCAATTATCTGATTTCTCATGGTGTCGCGGGCAATCGTGTGACGGCAGTAGGCTTTGGTATGAACGATCCGGTTGCGGATAACTCAAGCGAACAGGGCCGTAGCCAGAATCGCCGCGTAGAAATCAGCCTGAACCCACCACCTTCGGTTCCAGCCGGTGCACAGTACGGTCAAGGCTAATCTGGTCTGACACCTTAAATCTGCATACTGCAGGTGAGCGATAAAAAAAACCGGTCTTTGACCGGTTTTTTTATATGAATTCAGTTGGCAACCCGTCAGAGAAAGCAAAGTCCTTACGCAGGAATATTACCCATTCGGATCTTGATCTGTGTTAGAGTGCGCGATACGTGGCAGTGCGTTTATATGATTGAACGGATGCCTTGCTGTCTGAATACTGTGCAGGGTTGTCAAAATGCCCACGGATGGTAGGATAGTCAAAAAATAGTCGGATGATTCGTCAAGACTAACAACAAGATTAGATCACGCTGAGGGATGTTATGCGTCGTTTGCTGAACTTTCGCCCCGATACCGGCCGTTATGGCTATCGGTCGTGGGTTTCTGGTGCTCTCGTTGCAGGATGTGTGTTATCGACCGTCACCATGTCGGGTTGTGGCCTGCTGCCGTGGACGCGTAATCAGTTGCCGTCATCGATGGGTGGCACCGTCAGTGATCCTAATGTGGTCACCGGTCAGACCCTGCCAAAAGTCGATGTGACCAAGCCCGTCAAGTTTCAGGAGCGTTTCCGCGTTGCGGGCTTCTCGCTGGGCAGCTGGGCGACTGACCGCTTTCGTCCGAATCAGGGTGAGCTGTTTCAGCCGGTCCCTATCCTCGATAAAAAATTCGCACTGGTTTATCTCTATCGTCCGCATAGTTCATGGAATGCGTCAGAGATCCTCGCGCCCAGTATTTTTGTGAATGACTTGCGATTGCCCAGCTTGCTGGATAATCACTACTACTGGCTGGAGATAAATCCCCGGATTCATCTCCAGCCAG
>JASLEL010000119.1 GCA_030151145.1 Aquirhabdus sp.
CACAGCCGTAGGTTTTAAAACGCGCATCTTCGATAATACCGGCATCGTTGACACGGATCTGCAGGCGCATAACGTCGCCGCAGGCGGGTGCGCCGACCATTCCCGTGCCGACGTCACTGGCGTTCTTATCCAGTACGCCAACGTTGCGTGGGTTTTCGTAATGGTCAATGACCTTGTCGCTGTATGCCATGATACGTCTCCTGTTATCCTCACCTGAGGAATAGTAGCGTCTATCTGTTAATAATATGGGGGCGCAACGCAGTGTTTTATACGGCATCCCCGGTATATAGTGAGTCCTGACGCCAATAATGGCTCAAGACTCAGGATTCATTAGTGAGCAGTCCACTCAACGGTCGCAAGATCAATGCCTTCTTTATGCATGTCCCACAGCGGTGACAGATCACGCAGTTTTTCGACCGCATATTTGGCGTGGTCGATGACCTGATCAATTTCCTCAGCCGTGCTGAAGCGACCAAGGCTGAAACGGATCGAGCTGTGAGCCAGTTCATCCGACAGGCCCAGTGCGCGCAGCACATAGGAAGGCTCAAGTGTTGCTGAGGTACAGGCTGAACCACTGGATACGGCCATGTCTTTCAATGCCATGATCAGCGACTCACCTTCAACGAAGTTAAAGCTGACATTGAGGTTGTTCGCCACACGCGCAGTCGCATCACCATTCAGATGCACTTCTTCAAGCGACTTCAGACCTTCCCACAGGCGATCGCGCAGGATTTTGAGGCGAGTCTGTTCAGCCACCATTTCTTTACCGGCAATCTCGAAAGCTTCACCCATACCCACGATCTGGTGGGTAGGCAGCGTACCTGAGCGCATGCCGCGCTCATGACCACCGCCATGCATCTGCGCCTGCAGGCGTACACGTGGTGTACGGCGGACGAAGAGGGCACCGATACCTTTAGGACCATAAGTCTTGTGGGCAGAGAAGCTCATCAGATCAACTTTGAGCTTGGACAGATCAATCTCAACCTTGCCTGTGGCTTGCGCCGCATCCACATGCAGGTAGATGCCACGTGCACGGGTGATCTCACCAATCGCAGCCACATCCGTGATGGTACCGATTTCGTTATTGACCATCATCAGCGACACCAGAATGGTATCGGGGCGGATGGCAGCTTCAACCGCAGCCGGGTGAATCAGACCAGTGCCGGGCTCCGGGTCCAGATAAGTGACGTCAAAGCCTTCGTCTTCGAGCTGACGGCAAGGATCCAGCACGGCTTTATGTTCGATCTTGCTGGTGATGATGTGCTTGCCTTTTTTGGCGTAGAAATGTGCCACGCCTTTGATGGCCAGGTTGTTGGATTCGGTGGCACCCGAGGTCCAGACGATCTCGCGTGGATCGGCTTTGACCAGATTGGCGACTTGTTCACGCGCATGCTCGACCGCTTCTTCAGCCTGCCAGCCATAGCCGTGCGAACGAGAAGCCGGATTACCAAACGTACCGTCTAAGGTCAGAAATTGCATCATGCGCTCAGCAACACGAGGGTCAACAGGTGTTGTAGCGGCATAGTCAAGGTAAATCTGGCGTTTCATAACAAGCTCTCTGTTTCGCTGTTGGTCTTGCATTGCTGCAATCATGGGCACCGCAGTGTCCGCTATCTTTCATGTCTTTAGGTGCGATGGCGCCTTATGCGCCGATACCTGATGCTGCCGCCGAGGGCAGCAGCCGGGTGACCACTTGCGTGGCTTCATCTGCATGGGCATCATGGCCGGATTTACTGACCAGATCGGCCAGCGTAACGGCAGCCAGATAATTCTCGATCTGCATGGACAGCTCATGCCACAGATCATGCGTCAGGCATTTGGCGCCTTTCTTACAATTGCCCTGGCCTTCGCACATGGTGGCATCGACAGACTCATTGACGGCCGCAATGATATCCAGAATGGCGATGTCTTCAAGTGGTTTTGCCAGTCGATAACCACCGCTTGCGCCTCGGCTACTGCTGATCAACCCATGGCGCTTGAGTTTATTAAACAATTGCTCAAGGTAGGTCATGGAGATCGACTGGCGGCTTGAGATCTCAGCCAGCGTCACAGGCTGACCACCGACGGGCTGCAACGCCAGATCCAGCAGTGCAGTGACTGCATAGCGACCACGGGTCGTCAGGCGCATTGATCAGCTCCGACAGGTTTAATAGGGATGTCAGATTGTAGCCAATCCCGACTGTTTTAGTCAAGATTAAGCTCATCAAAATGTTCAATGACTTAATACAGCAACACTGATAAGGCATCAGCCAGTACAACAAAGGGATAGAGAGGTCGTAATGTCGCCAAAGTGGCGACTTTATTCATAGAGCCGAACGAGACTCATACTGCAGGACTCATTAATGTAACAAGACGAGAGCACCGATGAATCCGGTCGTCAATAGCGCAAAAAGGGCCAGTCCGGCGACGATCAGCATCTTGATCTGGCGATTCAGCTGAGCAATCACAAAGGCCTGTTCCTTGGCTTGCAGGCTCATCTGATCCACCAGGTTTTTTTGTTCATTAAGCCTTTTCATCAGCTCACGCTGTTTGCGACTGGCACGGTGTGAGCGTTTATTACCATCTTCATCCTCTTCGGGCAGGATCAGTGCCTTGATCCAGTCCGACTTCATCCAATGTGTAAAAATCTGCTGGATATTGAAGCTATGCATGAGTTCACGTAACTCCTCAATAAACTCGATAGATCCATCAATCGAGATGCGCTTCAGTGAGGACGCCGGTGCTGTTAAAAAGCCGTGCATCAGATCAACGAATGAGGCGGAGACCACAGCGTCGATTGGGCGTGCGGGTTTTTGTGAATCCAGCAGTACACCACGAGCCGTGAATGTCACATAAGTCACTGTGGCAGGAAAAGAGGTCCGCAACTCGACCAGCGCCTGCTGCCGGATCAAGTTTTGCGCCAGTTTGCGAGATTCATTGTCGGATTTCAGCAAAAAGGTGAGTGAAGCCTCCACTACGATCAGCACAAGCGTATGCAACAAATGAAACAG
>JASLEL010000398.1 GCA_030151145.1 Aquirhabdus sp.
TGGATCAGTTGGCTGACCGGTTTGATGAGCTGAATGCCTTGCTGGCTGATAGCAGTGTGATCAGTGACAATGAGCGCTTTCGCGCCCTGTCACGCGAGCATCGGGATCTCGAGGAGATCGTACAGGTCTGGCAGCAGTTCAGATTGGCTGAAAGCGACATTCAGACCGCCGAGGAGATGATCAAAGATGCCTCCTCGGACAAAGAAATGCGCGAGCTGGCTGTGGATGAGAAGAAAGACGCCGAAGCGCGCATCGAAGATTTCACCCAGCAGCTTAATATCCTGATGATCCCCAAAGACCCGAGCGATCATAATTCGGCCTACCTTGAGATTCGTGCCGGGACCGGTGGCGATGAGGCGGCGATTTTCTCCGGTGATCTGTTTCGCATGTATACGCGCTATGCCGAGAAGATGCGCTGGACCCTTGAGGTCCTCTCGGAGAGCCCCGGCGAGCATGGTGGGTATAAAGAGATCATTGCCCGTGTCGTCGGAGAGGGCGTCTATGGCCGCCTGAAGTTTGAAAGCGGTGCACATCGCGTGCAGCGCGTGCCGACGACCGAGACGCAAGGTCGCGTGCATACCTCCGCCAGCACGGTTGCGATCCTGCCGGAAGTGGATGAGGATCACAGCGTCGATATCAATCCTGCCGACCTGCGCATTGACACTTATCGCTCAAGCGGCGCGGGTGGTCAGCATGTGAATAAAACCGATTCGGCGATTCGGATTACCCATATCCCGACTGGTACGGTGGTCGAATGTCAGGAAGAGCGTAGTCAGCACAAGAATAAAGCCCGCGCCATGTCATGGCTTGCGGCGCGTCTGGAGCAGGCGAAACGTGATAAGGCGCAAGCCGCGACCGCTAGCATGCGGCGTGATCTGGTGGGATCGGGCGATCGCTCGGAGCGTATCCGCACCTATAACTTTCCTCAAGGTCGCCTCACGGATCACCGCATCAATCTGACCCTGTATAAACTGGATGCCATCGTACAGGGCGATCTCAATGAACTACTGGACGAGCTACACCGCGAGTATCAGGCCGATCAACTGGCACAGCTTGCGCAGGAAAATGGAGGTTAACTGCCGATGACTCAGCCTGCTTTCGCGTTATTGACGATCCGTGAGGCATTGCATGTGTCTCCAGAGATGACACATGCTGGCGTTACTGTGCGTGAACTTGAGCAGCTCTTGCTGCATGTGCTGGAGCAGAGCAGAGCATTTCTGCGGATGTACGCAGACTATTTGCTGGACGCTGCACAGACTGAGGCGTTTGTCGCGTTACGTGCGCGTCTCGTGGCGGGTGAGCCGTTGGCTTATGTGCTAGGCACACAGGCATTTTGGACGCTCAATCTAAAAGTTACTGCAGCTACACTGATCCCTCGGCCCGATACGGAGATGGTGGTCACGACTATACTGGAGCTGCCGTTGCCAGCGGATGCGTGTGTGGTTGATCTCGGCACCGGGACGGGCGCGATTGCACTGGCACTCACGAGTGAGCGACCGACATGGCAGATGACGGCCACTGATGTCTCAAATGATGCGTTACATGTAGCGAAACAAAACGCCGAGTCGCATGGTCTGGACCACGTCAGGTTTGGTCTGGGTAGCTGGTATGATGCTTTGGATGGTGAGGGGCGATTTGATGTGATCGTGAGTAATCCACCCTATATCGACCCGGATGATGTGCATCTGGCGGGTTTGCGACATGAGCCTATCACCGCACTGACGGCCCCGGAGCATGGGCTCGCAGACCTGCGGCATTTGATCGCCCATGCACCGGAGAAGCTTCAGGCCAATGGCTGGCTGGTACTTGAGCACGGCTATGATCAGGGTGCGGCGGTGCGTGACATGCTGACCGTACGCGGTTTTCAGGCGGTACGTACAGTGCGCGATTTTGGTGGCAATGATCGCGTGAGCTTGGGACAGTGGCTCAGCCAGACTGCATCTTGAAAATAATTTCATGTAACAAATTAAATTGTTTCATGTAACTAATTGAGCGATTCATTGAGACACCCCTATGCTGACCGATGAGCAACTCTTGCGTTTTAGCCGTCAGATCCTCTTGCCCGACTGGGATCTTGAGGCGCAGGAGCGGCTGGCACAGGCACGGGTCCTGATGGTCGGGATGGGGGGCTTGGGTTGTCCTGCGGCGATGAGCCTTGCTCGTGCCGGATTGGGCTACCTGCGTATCGTCGACTTCGATACGGTCGATGACAGCAATCTGCAGCGGCAGACGCTGTTTCTGGCTGATGATGTCGGTCAGGCCAAGGTCACAGCTGCCGCGCGCACACTGCGAGACATCAATCCATGGATGACGATTGATGCGCATCAGACCCGCGTGACGGCGGAGAATTTGCCCTATTTTGTGAAAGGCATGGATCTGGTCTTGGATGGCTCGGATAATTTCGCGACCCGTGATGCGGTCAATCAGGCCTGCGTACAGGCTCGTGTGCCGTTGCTGTCGGCAGCAGCAATCGGTGTCGAGGGGCAGATGACCTTGATCCTGCCGGATCGGGCCTGCTATCGCTGTCTGTTTCAGGATGCGCCGGACGGTGATGAGCGTCGCTGTGCCGAGACGGGCGTGCTGGCGACGACCACCGCCGTGATGGGCGCGATGCAGGCGCATGCGGCATTACTGTATTTGGGCAAAGGTCTTGCGCCATTGGCCGAGCGGCTCTTGCTGTGGGATGGCCTGACGCTGAATCAGCGCCAGATACGCTATCCGCGTGATCCGGATTGTCCGGTGTGCGGTAGTTTGCGCGTGCATCCTGAACACGCAGACAAATGATTGGAAAGCGCTTGCTCTGGATGAGGGCTCGCGTTGTAGAATAGCGGTACGATACTGATAAAGAATTTAGGCTGTTTTCCAAGCATTAATACCCATCACCTGTATTGGGTCATGTCTGTTATTTTGGGTCATGTCTGAGTGACCATGCCTGCTTTGTCATGTTTGTCCTGTACACTGTCGTCAGGATCAACCCCGTTTTTGAGGATGTACGTGAATGGCTGAAAATCACCTGCTTTTAAATAGCTTGCGCAGCATCGCGCGTCTTGGTGAGACCACGCTGGTACTGGCTGCGGCTGGTCTACGCTATGCCAATGAACGTCCTCCCATGGCTGTGCTGCTGCGTGAAACCTTTGAGCAACTGGGCGCGACCTACATCAAGCTGGGTCAGTTTATCGCCAGTTCGCCGTCGTTGTTTCCACGTGAGTTTGTCGAAGAATTCCAAAACTGTCTGGATCAGACCACTCCGATTCCATTTAGTGCGATTGAAGCATCCCTGAAAGAAGAGTTTGACCGTCCGTTGACCGAGATTTTCAGCCATATCGAGCAGAAGCCGCTGGCTTCGGCCTCCATCGCCCAAGTCCATGCGGCAACGCTGGTCACAGGTGAGGATGTGGTGATCAAGGTGCAGAAACCCGGTGTCGGTACCATCCTGCATACCGATCTCGGTGTGGTGCATTTCGCCGCCAAGCTCATCGAGCAGGTCGTGCCCAAGATTAAGTTTGCGTCCTTGGCCGCCATCGTCAATGAAATCAAAACCCGCATGGTGCGTGAGGTGGATTTTGTTGAAGAAGCCAAGAATATTGCCGACTTCAAGCACTTCCTTGAGACCACCAATAATCTGCAAGTCGTGGTGCCCAAGGTTTATGAGAAAGCCTCGACCAAGCGTGTGCTGACCATGGAGCGTCTGTATGGCGTCCCCATGACCGATATCGAAGCCATGCGCCAATACACCAAAGATCCGGCGCAGGCGCTGATCACAGCCATGAACACCTGGTTCTCATCGCTCATGCTGTGCAAGAGCTTCCACGCCGACCTGCATGCGGGCAATCTCCTGCTCCTGACGGATGGCCGTATCGGCTTTATCGACTTCGGTATCGTCGGTCAACTCAAACCGCAAGTCTGGCAGGCGTCGATCAGCTTTATGCAGGCGCTGCAGACCACCAATTACGAGCTGATGGCCGAAAACATGCTGCAGATGGGCATGACCGATGAGAAGGTCAATCTGACTCAACTCAAGACCGACATTGAGCGGCTGTTCCAGAGCGTACTGATGGCCGATCCGCAGAAGATCATTGCGGGGGACGCGCACGATTTGAATACGCTGCTGATGGATATGGTGCAGATCGGTGAGCGTCATGGTATCCGCTTCCCAAGCGACTTTGCGCTGCTCATGAAGCAAATGCTGTATTTTGACCGCTTCATGCAAATCCTGACTCCGCATATGGATCTCTTTGGCGATGCGCGTCTGCAACTGGTGTCGGACGTCGAGCCGGTATCCAAGCTGATTCACTGATACAAGGATGTCTGAAAACTGATGCTGGACAGTACCATGGATAAAGTCCTGATCGAAGGTCTAAAAGTCGATGCCGTGATCGGTGTCTACGACTGGGAGCGACAGATCGAGCAGCCGCTCGTGATTGATGTGACTATGACGGTAGATACGCAAAAGGCCGCCCAGAGTGATGCGCTTGTGGATGCGGTAAACTATGCCGAGATCGCCGAGCGGATTCTGACGCTTGTACGCACGCTTCAGCCGCAATTGATCGAGACGCTGGCGGATCGGATTGCGCGTTTAGTCCTTGAGCAGTATGCGCTGGTTCAGGCAGTACAGATTAAAGTAAAAAAACCATTGGCGGTGCGTCAAGCACAGAC
>JASLEL010000206.1 GCA_030151145.1 Aquirhabdus sp.
CCGAGCGATGCGACGGTGCTGATCCGCGGCGAAACCGGCGCGGGGAAAGAGCTGGTCGCACGCCATATCCACCAACTCAGTCGCCGTGCCGATCAGCCCTTTGTGGCGGTCAATTGCGGTGCTTTCTCAGAGAGTCTGGTCGAGAGCGAGCTGTTTGGTCATGAGCGCGGTGCCTTTACCGGTGCGGTCGATGCCCGCGCCGGTTGGTTTGAGGCCGCCAATGGCGGTACGATTTTCCTCGATGAGATCGGTGATCTGTCGCCAGCGATACAAGTCAAGCTGCTGCGTGTTTTGCAAGAGCGTGAAGTGGTGCGGCTCGGCTCACGTCAGGCCAAGAAGCTCGACATCCGTGTGATTGCAGCGACCAATGTGCCGCTTGAGGATGCCGTTTTGGCCGGTAAATTCCGTGAAGATCTGTACTATCGGCTGAAGGTCGCATCGGTGGATCTGCTGCCACTGCGTCAGCGTCGAGGGGATATTTTGCCGCTGGCCGAATATTTCATTGCCGAGTATTGCCAGCGCTTAGGCTATACCGATGTGGTGCTGGGCGCGGATGCCGTCCAGAGCCTCCTGCAGTATGACTGGCCGGGGAATATCCGTGAGCTTGAGAATGCCATTCACCACGCCTTGCTGGTCGCAAAGTCACCCGTGATCCAAGCTCAGGATCTGCACTTAAGCGGCCTGCGCGTGGCACCACAGCCTGCGAACTGGGCTGATGGCGGCGGGCAGACGACCTTGCGGCAGGTGCTGACGCACTGGTTTGAACAGGGAATCGAAAATCTGGATGAACTGCTGGAGGCGGAGACGATTGAGGCTGCCTATGAGTATTGCCATCATAATCAACTGCACACAGCCAAGCTGCTCGGCATCAGCCGTAACATTGCGCGTGCCCGTCTCATCAAGCATGGCCTGCTGTCACCCAGCCCAAGATTAAAGCATGCGGTATCCACGGTGAATGCAGACATTAGCACCCCTCACGCAGCTTCAGGCGCGGTCTATTATGCCTAGTATGATCATTCGACCCGTGTATCACGTATATCTGTGATGTCGGATCCGTCCCCAAAAAACCTCAAATGCTAAAGCCTCACGTGATCATGACGAGAGGCTTTTTATAGTCCGATTCATAGTCAGATGCCTTTCGCCCGATGCAGTCACGGTCTAATACCTCAGCATGCCTTAGTCTGTACCCAGAATCCGTTGCATGCTGGTTCTGACGTGTTGACGCATTGCGGCTTCGGCAGCCGCTTCGTTGCCTGAGATAATCGCAGTCAGGATCGCTTCATGCTCTATGGAGGATTGCTGCAGTACTGAAATCCGCGCCAGACGACGGTTGTTCAGGCGATCAATCTGCACACTCAATTGTTCAGCGAGTCGGGTCACCCGTGTTTTGCCCGCAAGCGCATAGATCGCGTCATGGAAGGCATGGTTGGCCAACGCATACTCGATATATTCTACTTTCTCCGCGTGCTCGCGGCATTGGTTGGCAGCGTATTTCAGTTCGGTTGTCGTTCGAGTACCCGTTGCCACAGCCTGAGCAGCGAGACGCGCAGCCAGTCCCTCGATCACCTCGCGGAGTTCAAAAATCTCGATGATATCTTCCCGAGTCTGTGGGCGTACTACCGCCCCACGATGCGGCTGGATGTCGATCAGACCTTCACCGGCGAGGCGCGTCAGTGCTTCACGAACGGCGCTGACACTGGCACTCAGTTCCTCACTGATTTCGGCGGCGACCAGACGCTGCCCCGGGACAAAATCACCGATCCGGATACTCTGCCGGATACGATTCACAGTCTGATCGACGACAGACTCATTGCCTTCACTGGCGCGGCGATAGGCCATGCTGGGTTTCCTCGTTATTCATGGCGTCATTATAAAACAAGATATCTTCGGAAGCTATTTTTGGGAAAAAGGACGATTGCGCTTGATTTTTGCACAAAAATTGTTATTCTTCTGGTTATATCTTCCTAAGATATGTTGATAAGGTGAATCCACATGCAAAGAATACTCGGTAAGCTGCTCCACGGCATTCATGCCGGAGAGACCCATCTGTTATGCCATCGGGATGGCGTGGCGCAGGTGCCATCAACCATTCAGATCGATAGTCCCTCATTGACCGCAGCGCGAGATATTCCGCTGCAGTACGCTGGTCCAGGTGTTGGGGATAATCACTCGCCTGCACTGGTCTGGTCGCAGATCCCAGCGGATACCGCAGAGCTGGTATTGGTGCTGGAAGACCCCGATGCGCCGCTGCCTCGGCCGTTTGTACATCTGATTGCTTATGGTATCCCGCCTGATCGCACTGATTTTGCGGTTGGTGAGCTGTCCGCAGCAGGCATACGCGGTATGGCTTATGGCCGCAATACCTTTGGCAGCTCCGGTTATCAGGGACCGCGGGCATTACCGGGACATGGTCGGCATCGCTATGTTTTCCAGATCTTTGCCTTGAGTCAGTCGCTGGTATTTACACGACCGCCGCGTCTGGATGAGCTGCATGCGTTGATGCGTGGCAAGGTGCTGGCGCAGGGGCGCTGTGATGGTTTCTTTGAGCAGACATGATTTGAACAAAAATGAGGTGAGGGTTTGGCAATGAACGCGACACAACAACTACGGGCCTTGCTTGCCCAAGATGAGATTCTGGTGCTGCCGGGGGCTTATGACGGACTGACTGCACGGCTGGTCGAGCAGCGTGGTTTTGCCGGGGTGTACATGACGGGGGCCGGTACGGCTGCGGGCTATGGTTTCCCGGACTATGGTCTCGTGACCCTGAGCGAGATGGTGGAGAACGCGGCCATCATGGCGCGCTCGGTCCAGATTCCAGTGATTGCCGATGCCGATACAGGCTATGGCAATGAGCTCAACGTCACACGCACCGTGCGGGAGTTTGAGGCCCGTGGGGTCGCCGGTATTCATATCGAAGATCAGGTCTCGCCCAAGCGCTGTGGGCATCTGGATGGCAAGGATATCGTCCCTCGCGAGGTTTTTCTGGCGAATATCAAGGCTGCGGTGGCGGCACGCCGGGACCCAGACTTCCTGCTCATCGCCCGTTCGGATGCGTGTGCCGTCGCCGGTCTGGATGAGGCGATTGAGCGGGTCAATGCGGCACTGGCAGCAGGCGCTGACATGGCCTTTGTCGAAGCGCCGCAGACCATCGAGGAGATCGCCAGTATTCCGGCGCGCGTCAACGGTCCCTGTCTGCTGAATGTCGTCCCGGGTGGCAAGACGCCGCCAATCACGATCCAACAGGCTCAAGAGATGGGTTTTAAGATGATCCTGTATCCCGGCATACTCTTGGCGGCTCAGATCATGGCGGGAGATGCGGCACTACATACCCTGCGTGAGAGTGGGGAGGCACCAGCCATTCCGCTCAACATGCAGGTGATGCGCGCCTTTCAGATCATGGGTGCCTCGGAGTGGGATGATCTGCGCGTGCATTTTCAGACGGCCTCGCAAGAAGGTGCCGTATGAGCCGGACCTTATTTGACAAACTCTGGAATGCACATGTGGTGCGTGATCTCGGCGATGGCTGGGCGCTCTTGCACATCGATCGGCACCTGCTGCATGACTTGTCGGGTGCACCGGGACTCAATGATCTGGCGGATCGGGGGCTGATGCCAAGTAATCCGGAGCTGATATTTGCCACACCGGATCATATGGTGTCGAGCGTGCCGGGTCGCACGGGTCAGACCTTCTTTATGGGCAGTGTGCTTTGGAGTGTGCTCAAGCAGCACACCGCCAACTGGGGGATTCGTTATTTTGAGCTGGGTGAGACCGGGCAGGGGATCGTGCATGTGATGGGGCCGGAGCTGGGCATCGTGCTGCCGGGGATGACGGTGGTCTGCGGAGATAGCCATACCTGTACCAATGGTGGCTTGGGCGCATTGGCCTTTGGCATCGGATCGTCCGAGATCGTGCATTGCTTGGCGACGCAGACCTTGCGCCAGCGCAAACCCAAGAACTTCCGTATCTGCTTTGACGGTGCCTTACCCATTGGCGTCACGGCCAAGGATCTGGTACTGCATGTAATCGGCCTATGGGGTGCGCAGGCGGGGACTGGCTATGCTATCGAATACGCAGGTACGACCATCCGCGACATGCCGATTGAAGCACGCATGACCCTGTGTAATCTCGCAGTCGAGATGGGCGCCAAATACGCCGTGATCGCGCCCGACGAGCACACGCTGGACTATGTACGCGGGCGTCCCTTCGCCCCGCAAGGTGAGCAACTCGCGCAGGCCATCGCTCACTGGCAGACCCTGATCAGTGATGCGGATGCGCACTTTGACCGTGATGAGGTGATCGATGTGACGACGATTGTACCCACGATCACGTGGGGCATCAGTCCTGAGCATGTGCTGCCGATTGATGGTCTGATCCCTGATCCTGCGCAGGCCAGTGGTGCCGTCAAGGAGGCGTGGCAGGCGGCCATCGACTATATGGGTCTCATACCGGGCACGCCGATTGCCGGTACGCGGATTGACTGGGTCTTTATTGGCTCGTGTGCCAACTCGCGACTGTCGGATCTCGAGGCTGTGGCTGCGATCGTCCGCGGGCATCATGTCGCACCCGATGTACAGGCGTGGGTGGTGCCAGGCTCTGAACAGGTCAAACGGGAGGCCGAGGCGCTGGGGCTGGATCAGGTCTTTAAGGCTGCAGGCTTTGAGTGGCGGGAGCCGGGATGCAGTCTATGTGTCGCGGCCAATGGAGAGAAGGTACCGCCTGGTGCACGCTGTATCTCCACGTCCAATCGTAACTTTGTCGGTCGGCAGGGGCCGAATGCGCGTACTCATCTGGCCAGCCCCGCCATGGCTGCCGCTGCTGCCATCAGCGGGCGCATCGTTGACGTCAGGAGTTTGTCATCATGAGCCCATTTAACGTGTTATCCGGCGTGGCCGTCCCATTGATGGTTGCGAATATTGACACCGACATCATCATCCGGGTTGAGCGTATGACCGCCAAGTCTGCCGATGCCATGCGTCAGTATGCTTTTGAAGCCTTGCGCTATGATGCGGATGGTACGGTCAATCCAGATTGTCCGCTCAATCAACTGCCGTATGCACAAGCACCGATCCTGATCACCGGCAGCAACTTCGGTTGTGGATCATCGCGCGAGCCTGCGGTATGGGCCATTGCATCACTGGGTATCCGCTGCATCATCGCGGAGAGCTTCGGTGATATTTTCTACGGCAACTGCTTTCAGAATGGTGTACTGCCGATCACGCTGCCTGCTGGTGAGATCGCGCTGCTGGCCCGTGAAGCGGCGCTGCCCGCAGATTTTAAGATCGATTTACCTGAGCAATCCATCACAGCGCCATCGGGCCGAGTGCTTCGCTTCGACATTGATCCTGTACGTAAGGAGAGTCTGGCCTTTGGTCTGGATGAGATTGACCAGACCTTAACGTGGGCAGCAGAGATCAAACGCTGGCAGCAAGACGATCAGTCCCGGCGCCCGTGGGTATGGCGTCTGCCGGCATCTGCAACCATGGGATGCTCCGTTGAGCACTGGCTTGATCACACTCACATGAACCTGAACTGAATAAATCTGATTTAAAAGAGAAATTGATTTAAACAGCTGCTGATCTGCCGCAAATGCCTTGAGCCATTCCAGACGGTCCTCAGGGCATTTGTTTTGATGCCTAGGGCCTGTCTATGGCTCTTCGCATGCTTGACTGGATATGCATCATATGACGAGTTAAGGCATCCAGATCATGACTAGGTGTCGTCTCTTAAGGCGTCGCTGCATGGGCTAATGCCCAGATGCCCACCATCTCACGGCTGATGACGAGGCATCCGACTCTCATCTCTGCAATACGGTATGGATGCGTAATCACCTCCTTGCTGCATAGATTCCGTATCTAGACATGATGCGCGTAAACCAGCGCAAAATGCTGACAGATATGACTACGCCTGATCGAGATGATGCGTGTGGATTGTGCGAAGCATAGATCGTTGCCGTTCTGTGGCGGTGCTCAGGACACCTCGCAGAATCGTGGAGACTTTATGAAATACTTGCAATAATGATTATTGTTACTATATGATAATGATTATCGTTTGTAGTTATTCGTCAGGTCTAAAGGTTGTCGTATGGTCGTTCAGGGTGCGTTTAAGTTTTCCGCGTTGTGTCTGGCGATGTCGCTGGTGGAGGTCCATGCAGCGGAGGTCGGTGAAGATGAACCGTCGTCAGGCACGACGCAGGTCGTGGTCACGGCCAAACGGCTGAATCCCACATCCGAGCGCACCAAAGCGTACACGGTCAAAAAGAGCAGCAGTGCCACCAAAATGGACATGAGTCTCAAAGAAACTCCGCAGACGGTTAATGTGATGACCCGTCAGCAGATGGATGACTTCGGCCTCAATAGCGCCCGTTCGGCACTGGCATTGTCGTCTGGCGTGGTGGTGCAGAATCAGGAGACGGATCGCACCAGCTATGCGTCGCGCGGCTCTGAGATTTCTAATTTTCAGGTGGATGGCGTCGGCATTCCCTATGATGGTTATAACTATCAGAACGGCGATATCGATACCTATCTTTATGACCGCATCGATGTGGTTAAAGGTGCTAATGGCTTGATCTCATCGTTGGGCGACCCCGGTGCGACGGTGAACTTTATCCGCAAGCGCCCAACGACGGATTTTCAGGCATCCGGTGGCATCAGCTATGGCTCATGGAATACCAAGCGTGTCGAAGGCGATGTGTCGGGAGCATTGAATGAGTCGGGTAGCGTGCGTGGTCGTCTGACGGCGGCGGCGGAGAAGGGTGATTCTTATCTGGACAACTATTCGCATCAAAAAAACATCTTCTCCGGTGTGCTGGAGGCTGATCTGACCGACTCGACCTTGCTGACGCTGGGTCATTATGAGCAGCGTAACCAGCCGCAGGGCAATAACTGGGGTGCACTGCCACTGCTGAATACCTCGGGTCAGCAACTGAGCTATGGTCGCTCGACCAACCCGGTACCGGACTGGGCCAAGTGGGATCGGACCTCCAAAAACAGCTTTGTCGAACTCAAGCAGAAACTCATCGGTGACTGGGAACTGAAAGGCAGCTTTAGCGATATCCAGAATCAGGAAAACAGCGCCTTGGTCTACTACTATGGTGCGCCGGATGCCAACGGGCAGGGCGTCGGCATCCTGCCTTCCTTATACGATGGCAAGCAGAGC
>JASLEL010000232.1 GCA_030151145.1 Aquirhabdus sp.
CAACTGGATCGCCGCGACCTTTTATGGTGGCTATAAGGGTAATACCGACCAGCACATCGCCCTCTATCGTCATCAGCGCGAGGCAGCCGGTTTGCCGATCCGCTAAAATATTAACGCCTCCTATCTCGAACCTTAATATTCCCAGAAAATGCGTTGCAACTCATGCGTATCATGGGTTTTGGTCAGAGCCAGCGCGGTGAGTAGGCGGGCTTTCTGCGGGTTGAAGTCATGTGCCACCACCCAGTCGTATTGATCATCCGGCTGCTCGGCATTGCGCAGTACAAAGCCATCCGGTACACGCGACGAGCGGATGATCAGAATGCCCTGATTGCGTAGCGTCTTGAGCGTATCGACCAGATAGCCTGCGACCGAGCCATTACCGGTACCGGCATGGACGATGGCCTTGGCACCAGACTGTGCTGCCGACAGGTAGGGTGCAGGCAGCATCGAGTCTGAACCGTAGACAATCTGTACGAGTGGTAGTTGATCGCCTTTGATGTCGTCAATGTTAAATTCTGACTGCATCGTGTGACGCTTGGCAGGCAGACGGAACCAGTAGCTCTTGCCCTCGACGATCATACCGAGATCACCCCATTGGCTGCCAAAGGCATTGGTGCGGATGTTGATCCGTTTGCTCACATCGCGCGCCGCTTGTATCTCATCGTTCATCACCACGAGTACGCCTTTGTCCCGGCTCTCTGGATTGGCGGCGACTGCGACAGCATCATAGAGGTTGAGTGCGCCATCGGCAGACAGTGCTGTACCGGGGCGCATGGAGCCGACGACGACGACGGGTTTATCGGTATGGATCACGAGATTCAGAAAAAAAGCGGTTTCTTCCAGTGTATCCGTACCATGTGTGATGACCACGCCATCGACATCGGCACGTTTGACCAAGGCTGAGACTTGACGGGCAAGGCTTAAGAGCTCTTTATCCGTAAAGCTTTCCGACGCCATCTGAAAGGCCTGTACACCATGGACCTCGGCAAGGTTCGTCAGTTGCGGGACAGCGGCGATCAGGCCATCAATCGGAACTTTAGCCGCCTGATAGGTCGCGCTATTGGTGGATGATGCCCCGGCACCGGCAATGGTCCCACCGGTCGCAACAAGGATGATCTGTGGTTTGGCCCATGCCGCAACTGAAGTCAGGCTGATCATCAGCATGGTTGCAAGCAGAGCCATGATAGAGCGCAGGGTACTTCGCACTAAAGTACGATAAGAACGAAAAAGCATAAGCCAGATCCTTGCGTCATTAAAGCAGTAGCCCCAACGATAACACGACTGTTTTCATATCGAAAATAAACTGAATCATTTGGAAAATAAATCGAAGCAGGCCGTATGATGGAGTTGTATTTTTCAGAGAATTGTTCTACAAAGAAATCAGCCAGACCCAAACAATAACAAGGAATTTTCTTCAGTACACAGGGCCCACAGGAGTATGTTCGATGTCCATATCCAGCGCACAGACCATCACCCATGAGTCATATGTCATTCTCTGGAGTCCGCACCGCAAGCAGTTTCATATCGAGACTGTAGATGATCGTCTGCGGCGTAATCGACGTATCTTTAAACTGGGCAAACCTGAAGGTGACTATATCGCCCTCGACTATGCTAATAGCTACGCGGAGGCGCTTGAGATCCAAAAGCGCTTTGAACAGGAGCGTGGTCATAATCTGGCGGATCAGACCGGTTAAATCAGTACGCTTGGGTAGGAAACACGCATTGTGTGCGCTTGCTGGCAAAGTCCTGCCTCAAACTGCCCATTTCGCGCTACAATAATGGCCCTTTAATATATGATCCGGTCACTGTGATACGGATATCGCCTGTGCAGTCATAAGGAGAACGGCTTGGATACGCTGACCATCGAACAAGAGATGCTGGATGAAGCCGTCGCACATCTTACGACCATACGCGACTTTATCCGCTTTGGCGTGACTGCCTTACGTACGCATGAAGTGCATCTGGGGCAGGGCACTGAGGATTTCTTTGCCGAAAGCGCGGCGCTGGTCTTGCAAACCCTGTCGCTGGACTGGTCGGCGGATGAGCAGATTCTCGATAGTCGCCTGCTGCCTTCAGAGAAGCGGGCAGTGGTAGAACTGATTGCCAAGCGCATCAATGATCGTATCCCACTCGGCTATTTGCTGAATGTAGCCTACTTCTGTAATGAACCGTATTATGTCGATGAGCGCGTGCTGATTCCGCGTTCACCGATTGCGGAGCTGATCGATAACCGCTTTGCACCGGTCCTGACTGATGGTGTTACGATCGTAAAAGACAGTACCAATCGTCTGCCGCCGGTACTGGATAATCCTTTCATCCCTGAACGCATTCTCGATCTGTGTACTGGGTCGGCCTGTATTGCTATCGCCTGTGCCTATGCCTTTGAGGATGCGGTGGTTGATGCGGCGGATCTGTCGCGTGAAGCACTGGAAGTCGCGGCGATCAACGTCGATCATCATGGCAAGGACGATCAGGTGTCGCTGATCCAGTCCAATCTGTTTGAAAAGATCCCAGCCCAGCAGCAGTATGATCTGATCGTCTCCAATCCACCGTATGTCGATGCGTCTGATATGGCTGATTTACCACCCGAGTTCCTGCATGAGCCGGAGCTGGCGCTGGCTGCGGGACGCGATGGCCTCGATATCGTCAAGCAAATTCTGGTGAAGTCGGTCGAGTATCTCTCGTCACGTGGTTTGCTGGTCGTTGAAGTGGGCAATAGTGAATGGGCACTGCGTCAGCTATTCCCACATATTCCATTCCACTGGCTGCACTTTAACCGTGGTGGGGCTGGTGTTTTTGCCCTGACGGCCAGCGAGTGTCGTCAGTATCATGCCCAGTTTGTTGCGGCACAGGCGTTAAGTGAGTAAGTGTGAGCGGATGGTCTGAACTTGAGTGATACTTGAGTCAAATTTGAGCGTAATGTTGAGTCAGTCTGTGTGACTGATTTCGGTTTGAGAGTGAGTTAGAGGCGTTATGGCGGGGAATACGATTGGGCAGTTGTTTCGGGTCACCACTTGTGGCGAGTCACATGGCACTGGGCTGATGGCCATTGTTGATGGCGTGCCACCCGGCATTGCTTTGACTGAAGCGGACTTGCAGATCGATCTGGATCGCCGTAAACCCGGCACCTCAAGCTTTGCCACCCAGCGTAAAGAAGAGGATCTGGTCAAGATCATCTCTGGCGTGTTTGAGGGCAAAACTACTGGTACGCCAATCGGTCTCTATATCGCCAATACCGACCAGAAATCCAAGGACTACGGCAACATCGCCGAAACCTTCCGCCCGGGTCATGC
The DNA here is from genome assembly GCA_030151145.1 of Aquirhabdus sp. Lineage (GTDB taxonomy): Bacteria > Pseudomonadota > Gammaproteobacteria > Pseudomonadales > Moraxellaceae > Aquirhabdus. The sequence continues at coordinate 3,294 of JASLEL010000232.1, forward strand.
CGACTATACGTATACCATGAAGTATGGCTTTCGCGACTATCGCGGCGGTGGTCGCTCAAGCGCACGTGAGACGGCCATGCGGGTCGCCGCAGGCAGTATCGCCAAGAAATATCTGTCGGAAAAATTCGGTATCGTGATCCGTGGTCATGTGACGCAGATCGGCAATGAGAAAGCCTCAAAACTCGACTGGTCCATCGTGAATAACAATCCCTTCTTCTGTGGCGACATTGACGCCATTCCACGCTTTGAGGCACTGGTTACTGACCTGCGTCGCGAAGGCACGAGCTGTGGTGCGCGCCTTGAGGTTTTGGCCGATCATGTGCCGGTGGGCTGGGGCGAGCCGGTGTTTGATCGTCTGGATGCCGATATCGCGCACGCCATGATGAGCATCAATGCCGTCAAAGGCGTCGAGATCGGCGATGGATTCGCCGCCGCCGAATTGCCGGGCGAGATCGCCTCGGATGAAATGCGGGCCGGTAATTCCGGACGGCCGACTTTTCTGTCGAACCATGCCGGCGGCATCCTCGGC
>JASLEL010000265.1 GCA_030151145.1 Aquirhabdus sp.
CGATCATGCAGATAAAGCTGGCTTCTTCACCGTCTAAGAACTGCTCAATCACCACGCGTGATCCGGCATCGCCGAATTTATTGCCTGCCAGCATGTCGTCAATGGCGGCATAGGCTTCATCGATGGTCATGGCGACGATCACGCCTTTACCAGCGGCGAGGCCATCAGCTTTAATCACGATCGGTGCGCCGTGCAGATCGATAAAGGCTTTCGCCGCTGCTACTTCGGTAAACACATCATAAAAGGCCGTCGGGATCTGATGGCGCTTGAGGAAGTGCTTAGCAAAGGCTTTGGAGCCTTCGAGCTGGGCGGCATACTGGGTCGGGCCCCAGATCTTAAGGCCGGCTGCACGGCAGGCATCGACCACGCCGTTGACCAGTGGCGCCTCAGGACCGACGATGATCAGATCAATCGCGTTGCTTTGGGCAAATGCGATGATGGCGGGATTGTCCAGAATATTTAAGGCGACATTCTGGCATTTGGCTTCGCCAGCAGATCCGGCATTGCCCGGTGCGACATAGATGGTTGTGACAGCCGCATCCTGTGCGCATTTCCACGCCAGTGCATGCTCACGTCCACCGGAGCCCAAGATCAGAACGTTCATGGCAATTCCTTATATGAAGTCAAGGATAAAAATTTTAGAAATATTTAAAAAACCAAAAAACAGGGCGCATGTCCCTGTCTTTGGCTAATCAGATCAATGGCGGAAATGACGCATGCCAGTAAAGACCATGGCGATGTTGTGCTCATCAGCAGCAGCGATTACCTCGGCATCACGCATCGAGCCACCGGGCTGGATGATGCAGGAGATACCGACTTTGGCGGCATTGTCGATGCCATCGCGGAACGGGAAGAACGCATCGGAGGCCATCACGGCACCCTGTACCACCAGACCCGCATGTTCGGCTTTGATCGCAGCGATACGCGCTGAGTTGACACGGCTCATCTGACCAGCACCGATACCGACGGTCTGACGGTCGCGGGCATAGACGATGGCGTTGGACTTGACGTATTTGGCGACTTTCCAGGCAAAGATCAGATCGTGGATCTCGGCTTCAGTCGGGGCACGTTTGGTGACGATTTTCAGGTCCGAGTCCTTGATCATGCCCAAGTCCTGATCCTGTACCAAGAGGCCACCGGTCACACGCTTATAGTCGAGCTGCGTGGTACGCGCATCAATGGCAGGCAGCTCGCCACAAGTCAGCACACGCACATTTTGCTTGGCGGCCGTGACTTCCAGCACACCGGCTTCAATGCTCGGCGCAATGATCACTTCAACGAACTGACGCGCGATGATCGCTTGTGCGGTTTCGACGTCGAGCGGGCGGTTAAAGGCGATGATACCGCCAAATGCCGACTCAGGATCGGTGGCATAGGCGAGGTCATAGGCAGCCTTGATGCCATCCAGCGATACGGCCACACCGCAAGGGTTGGCATGTTTGACGATTACGCAGGCAGGCTTGGCGAAGGATTTCACGCATTCGAGTGCCGCATCGGTATCGGCGATGTTGTTATAGGACAGCTCTTTGCCCTGCAGTTGCTTGGAGGTCGCAACCGAAGCTTCCTTGGCATACGGGTCGACGTAGAACGCTGCCGACTGATGCGGATTCTCACCGTAGCGCAGGTCCTGGGCCTTGACCAATTGCAGGTTAAAAGTACGGGCAAATTGATCCGGTGCCGCACCTTCGTCTTTACCAACACGCGCACCCAGATATTGAGCGATCATGCCGTCGTACTGTGCGGTGTGCTCGAAGGCTTTGACCGCCAGATCAAAGCGGGTGGCATGCGACAGGGTTTTATTGGCGGTCAACTCGTCGATGACACGACCATAGTCGCTGCTATTAACGATGATGCCGACCGAAGCGTGATTCTTGGCGGCAGCACGGACCATGGTTGGGCCACCGATATCGATGTTTTCAATCGCATCTTCGAGCGAGCAGTTCGGTTTGGCCACCGTCTGGGCAAAGGGATAGAGGTTGACGATCACGAGATCAATCGGCGCGATGTCATGTGCCTGCATCACGGCTTCATCGATACCGCGACGGGCGAGGATGCCGCCATGAATCTTTGGATGCAGGGTCTTGACCCGGCCATCCATCATTTCGGGAAAGCCGGTATGCTCGGAGACTTCCACGACGGGGATGTTGTTATCTTTAAGCAGCTTATAAGTGCCGCCGGTCGAGAGGAGCTCAATATTCAGCGCGCTTAAGGCGCGGGCAAATTCGACAATGCCAGTTTTATCGGAAACAGAAATCAGGGCGCGAGAGACAGTCATGATGGATGCAGGCAGTGTGATTAAAAAATTAAGGAAAAAAACATACTGGCGTCATCGCAGTGTCACAAAAAGCTTACACATTAGACGTAATATCCTGATGTATCATACTTTTTGGCTGAACTGGCCGAATACGATGATTCGGACGCGTACACGGGCGGCGATGAGGCGGTGTGATCCATGAATCAGGCCGCAGGCTTAGGTCTAAGCGCTGTATTCGGCGGGACGCTGGACAAACGACAAGGGCTGGAAAACCAGCCCTTACCGTAATATGCTTATTTTACAGATTATTCGCTCATTAAGCCATGTGCTTTGAGCTTTTTGCGCAGGGTGCCACGGTTCAGACCGAGGATTTCAGACGCACGGGTCTGGTTACCACGGGTTTGCTCGAGTACCACGGAGAGCAGGGGTTTTTCGATTTCAGCCAGAACCATATCATAGACTTGAGCTGGCTCTTCGCCATCTAACTGTTTGAAGTAATGACGAACAGCACGTTCCACATGAAGGCGTAGCGCAACATCAGTAGAGTTGTTGAAATCAGGCGATTTAATATTCATGAGTAACAATCCGAAACGAAGGCA